>JALVTH010000067.1 GCA_027036015.1 Campylobacteraceae bacterium | reverse complement strand
GATGATGATGGGTATTTTGAATTTATTATAAAAAATCAAGCAAAAACAGGTTTTATTTATGTAGATAAAAAGTTTCAACAAAAAATTAATATTTTACAATTTAATAATCCAAAAGTTGGAGTTATAAGTGATTTTGATGATACACTTATTGTATCTAATGTTCCCAATAAAATAAAACTTATACAAAACCTTTTAACAAAAAACTATAAACAAAGAATTTTAATTCAAACAACTGCACAGAAAATTAAAAAAATTTTACATAAATATCCAAATGCACCTTTTATAATTGTTTCGGCATCTCCTTATCAACTTTATCTTCCTATTAAAAAATTTTTATCCTATCATAATTTTCCTCAAGCAATATTATTATTAAAACAAATTCATGGAAAGAACAAAGAATCATTTAATCAGTTTGAATATAAAGTTGTAAAAATAGAAAAACTATTTAAACAATTTCCAAACACTAAATGGTATCTTTTTGGCGATAGTGGGGAAAGAGATAAAGATGTATATGAATTTTTGCAAAAAAAATATCCTCATAAAATTCTTAAAATTAATATAAGAAAAGTATTGGAATAATGAAATTACAAAAGCAAATGAAGGATAGAAAATGAAAAGAAGAGAAGTTTTAATCGCATTATCAGCATTAGCTACAACAAATCTTTTTGCATATGATGAAAAATTGATAAAAAATACTACCAAGATGAAAATAGCAGATTCTACAAAACCAACAAAAGCAGAGTTAAAACACACTCCAGAAATTACAATTGGTTCAAAAGATAACAAAGGTTATACGTTAGTAGAAGTTAATGTAGGAAAAAATGGTATTATTCATCCAAGTGAAGCAAATCACTGGATTTATGAAATAGAACTTTATGCAGATGGAAAGTTGGTTGAAAAAGTCTCATTAGAACCAGTAATTTCAAGAGGATATTTGGCTGCAAGAGTAAAACTTGATAACGTCAAGCTTTTAAAAGCTGTTTCTAAATGCAACTTGCATGGTATTTGGGAATCAACGCTAAAACTTAGTTAGGGAGCAATAAAATTTTATTGCTCCTAAAAAACTTCATTAAAACTTAATGAACTCTTCAATTTTTTGCTACAATTATAAAATGATACGAGTTGAATTATTATTAGCTGCTCAAGGCGATGCTATTTTAATAGAGTATGGAAAGAAAAAAAACTCTTTGCATAGAGTTTTAATTGATGGTGGTATAAAGGGTAGTTATGTGCATTTAAAAAAAAGACTTATGCAAATTCCAAAAGAGCAAAGAGTTTTTGATTTGCTTGTTATTACTCATATTGATGCTGATCATATTGGAGGTATTATAGAACTTTTAAAAGATGAATCTTTAGAAATTACTTTTAAAGATATTTGGTTTAATGGATTTAAACATTTAAGCAGTAAAAAAGTGCGCGGAGTGCTTCAAGGTGAATTAGTAAGCAAATATCTTATGCAAAAAAAGCTTCCTTGGAATAAGCTTTTTAAAGGCAAAGCTGTAAGAGTGAGAGGCAGAAGATTTAAACCAGTTGTTTTAGATGGAGGAATGGAAATAATTTTACTTTCTCCTACGAAAAAAGCTTTAGAGAAACTTTTTCCATTTTGGGAAAAAGAGATACAAAAATTGCAAGAAAAACTGCAAAAACCTTTGGTCTTAGCACCTAAGCCACCTTTAAAAAGTAAAAAAATCGATATTCAAAAGCTGATTCAAATACCTTATGAAAAAGATGATTCTTTAACAAATCAAAGTTCAATTGCATTTTTGGCAAGTTATGAAGGTAAAACAATGCTTTTTGGGGGAGATGCAACTCAAGAAATATTATTAGAGTCGATAAAAAAGTATCGTCCAAAATGCCAAGCGCTCTATTTGGACCTTTTTAAAGTGCCTCATCATGGAAGTTGTAATAATATTTCCAAAAAACTTTTAGACAGAATTAAATGTGGGAGATATTTAATATCAACAAATGGAGCTATTTATAATCATCCTGATGCAAGTGCCATTGCAAAAATTATAAAATATGGTGGATATAAAAGTGATATCTATTTTAATTACAAAACAGCTCAAACTGCAATTTGGGCAAAAAAAAGTTTGCAAAAAAAGTATTCTTATCGGGCGCACTATCCAAAAAATGAAGATGAAGGAATTGTTATAACATTATAAAAGGTGTATAATGAAATATTCACTGCATATAGGTATTAATCACTATCCCAATATTAACAACGATTTAGATGGATGTATTAATGATGCTAAAAAGTGGGCTGATGTATTACAAAAAAAAGGTTTTAAAACTAAACTTTTAATAGAAGAAAAAGCTACCAAAAGGACAATATTACAAGAGATACAAAATATAATAGCAGTTGCTAAAAGAGGAGATATTGCTTTTATTACATTTAGTGGGCATGGAACTTGGGTAACAGATATAAATAATGATGAAAGCGATGGAAAAGATGAAGCTTTGTGTCCAGTTGATGTAAGTGAGGGCAATATAATTCTTGATGATGAGCTTTATATTCTTTTTTCAAAACGGCATTGGGGTGCAAAAGTAGTGTTTTTAAGTGACTCTTGTCACTCTGGTACATTAAATATGGCTATAAAAAATAAGGCAAAAATACGTTTTCTTGCCCCTGAAAATTATATGCAAAAAAAGAGCAAAGTTGTAGAGATAATAAAAAGAGCAAAACTTAAAACTATACAATCAAAAAAAAGCAATAATGCACTTATAATGAGTGCTTGTAGAGATTTTGAATATTCATTTGATGCAAAGTTTGGCAATAAAGCCTATGGTGTTTTTAGCTATTATGCAATAAAAACATTACTACATTTAAATAATAAAGCTTCATTTAATCAGTGGTATAAAGAAATAAGAAGATATCTTCCAAATGCAAAATATCCACAAACCCCTCAAATAAGGGCAACAGCTTATCAAAAATATCGATGGAAACTTTTTTAAGGAGGAGAAAATGCCAAAAAATAGTTTTAAAAACAGATTGTTAGATGCTAGACCAGACAGATTGGATTTACGTGATAGAGAGTATATGCCGCCACTTAAATCGCTTCCTCCCTCTTGGCCACTTCAACAAGATTTAGAGAGACTTTTTCAAAAATATAGAGATTGTAAAATGGTATTAGACCAAAAAAATGAAGGAGCATGTACTGGTTTTGGGTTAGCTGCTGTAATAAATTATTTAATTTGGCGCGATTTAATTGAAAAAGATGAATCAAAAGTTGATGCCAAATTAATGGAAGATTTAAAAGTTAGTCCTATGATGCTTTATAATATGGCAAAAATTTATGATGAGTGGGAGGGTGAAGATTACGAAGGTTCAAGTTGTCGTGGAGCAATGAAAGGGTGGCACAGACATGGAGTTTGTACCCAAAAAAGCTGGCCCTTTAAAGCAGGCAAAAAAGTAAAACCAAGTGATGATTGGGCAAAAGAGGCTGTAAAAAATCCTTTAGGAGCATATTATAGAATCAATAAAGACTCAATTGTTGATATGCAAAGTGCAATTGTAGAAGTTGGAGCTATTTATTGTTCTGCAACCATTCATGAGGGGTGGTGGATAGAAAATTGCAAAGAGTTGCCAATAATAAAGCCAAGTTCAAATAAAGTAGGGGGACATGCTTTTGCAATTGTTGGTTATACAGAAGATGGATTTATTGTTCAAAACTCATGGGGTGAGAGTTGGGGATATTTAGGATTTGGAGTTTTGCGTTATGATGATTGGGTAGAAAATGGAACAGATGCTTGGGTGGCTGTTAGAGGTGCTAAAGTAAGAGTTTCTCAATCGCCTTTAACCTATTCAAACCATTCACTTCAAACTATAGGAGCTGATTATACAAAAATTCAAAACTATGCAATTGCTAAAGCATTGCGCTATCCTTATAAGCATAAAGAGGTTATGCCATGGAGTGAGGAGAAAGCCTATTTGCATTCGTTAGTAATTGGCAATAATGGAAGAGCAAAAAAAACAGTTGTTTCTTTACCAACTCCAGAAGATTCAGTTGAAGAGATTTGTTATAATCGTATTAGAAAGTGGTTATTATCAAATAGCAATCATAAAAAAATTGTAATTTATGCCCATGGAGGGTTAAATAGCGAACAAGATTCAATTAATCGTGTTCGTATTATGGCGCCATATTTTAAAGCAAATGGTATTTATCCGCTTTTTATAACATGGAGGACAGGATTTTTAGAATCAATTGTTGATGAAATCGAAGATCACATTGAAAAAATATTTTTAAATGCAGGAATATCACCTTCAAGTGCAAAAGCAAAAGGGATTTTTCATAAATTTCAAGAAGCAATAGATAGAGCAATTGAAATTTTTGCAAATAAAGTTGTGATTAAAGGCGTTTGGAACGAGATGAAAGAAAATGCACGTTTAGCAAGCGATAGAGCATTGCCAGGTTTTGCACAGCATGGAAAAACAACTGCAGGGGCAATGGTGTTGCTTGCAAAAGCATTAAAACGATTACAAAATGAGTTTGATATTCAAATTCATTTAGCAGGGCATTCAGCAGGTTCTATTTTGTTTGGTTATTGGTTGGATGTGTTAATTCAAGAAGCAATTAAAATAGAAACTTTAACCCTTTATGCACCAGCTTGCAATATTGCATTTGCAAATAAACATTACATAAAAGCTTATAAAAAAGGTGTTTTATCTCAAGAAAAGAGTTATATTTATATGATGAGTGATGAGCGAGAAAGAGCAGACAATGTAGGACCTTATCATAAATCGCTTTTATATTTGGTTAGCCGTGCTTTAGAAGAGGTACACAAAACTCCTTTGCTTGGAATGCAAGCGGCTTGGGATATTGAATATAGTAAAAAAAATGATATTTTTAACAAAACTCAATTAGCAAATATGAAAAAATGGCTTGAACTTGCTAAAAATATTCATTGTAAAATTTATGATAAAAGTAAATCAAAAGTTTTAACAACACAAGAAGGAGATTATATTAAACTTTCGCATGGTTCGTTTGATAATAGTATTGAAGTTGTTGAAGAAACTATTAAAACAATTTTAGGAAAAGAGAAGTTACAATTTAGCGTTGAAAATCTTGCAGGATTTTAAAAAAATGGTGAGTAAAAAGTTTTCAAGTCGTTTGCTTATATTATTGGGTTCATTTTTTGGTTATGTTGTATCGTTGATGGTGTTAAGTTTTATGATTTTGTGGCTCTATCCATGGGATTTTATGCCATTTACAATTGATAGGGCATTATTTCGTCTACCTATAAATTCATATTTTGTAGATATTGGATTGATTGTGTTGTTTGGTTTGCAACACTCACTTATGGCAAGAGTTTTTTTTAAAAAAATAATTTTAAAAAACTTTAATGAAGCTATTTTGGCAGTTATTTATTCGCTTGCTTCTTCTTTTGCTCTTATAGTTTTATTGCTTTTTTGGCAGCCAATTAACGGAATAGCTTGGGAGTTTAAAGAAGGTTTTTGGTATTGGTTTTTTCTTATATTATATGTGTTTAGTTGGTTAAGTGCTTTTATTGCTACTTTTATGATAGATCATTTTGCATTATTTGGACTGCAACAAGGCTATAGAGTATTTAAAAAATTGCCTCCAAAAAAGATAAATTTTAGTGTGCGTTATTTTTATAAATATGTGCGCCATCCAATTCAAGCGGCCACGATTGTTGGTTTGTTTGCTACACCTTATATGAGCTATGGGCACTTACTTTTTGCTGTAACTATGAGTATTTATATTATTATTGGTTTAAAGTTTGAAGAAAAAGCTTTAATAAAAGAATTTGGTATACAATATCAAGAATATCAAAAAACAACCCCAATGCTTATTCCGTTTTTGAAAATAAATAAAGGAGAAATATGATTTTAGTTTCTTTAGAAGAAGACAAAAAAATACTTTCTTATAGATTTAGAAAAGCCCCATATTTTGCTATTATTAAAGATTCACAAATAAAAATTTTGAAAAATATGCATAAAAAATCAAAATCAAATGAATTTTTTGATTATTTTCAAACATTAAAGATAAAAAAAGTTTATACAAAAGCTATTGGATATAAAACTTTTTTAAAATTATCTAATTTAGGTGTTGAGATATTTCTTATTCAAAATATTGATAAAATTGATAAAATCCAAAAAGAACATTTATTAAAAATTGATACTACCAATGCAAAGAGATATTGCACGCTTGGCCACTCTAAAAAATAATTTTAGTTAAGCTTTAATTTGTAAAAACAACACTAAAAATAGAGCCTTTATCTTCTTGACTTTGTATTTCTAATTTAAAGCCATGAAGTTTAATGATATTTTCAACAATATAAAGTCCAAGTCCTAAAGAGTTGTTCCATACATTTTTATTAATACGATAAAATTTTTTAGTAATTTTATCAATTTTATCATCAGCGATGCCAATACCTTTGTCAACTATGCTGATTTTATCTTTTTTTAAGTAAACTATTACCTCATCATTTGAATATTTTAAGGCATTTTCTATAAGATTTTTTATAACAATTTCAAAAAGATTTTTATCAACTTCGATATTGATATCTTCTCCTTGGATTATAATAGTTCGATTAGGAAAGCTCTCTTGTAACGAGGCTATTACATTTTGGGTAAGTTTTAATAAAGAAATAGAGCTTTTATTGATGTTTCTTTTATTATCATCTAAAGTAATAGAAAGGCGTAATGTATTAAGGAGATTATTAAGTTTGTTGCTACTATCATATATTTTTTGTAAAAATCGCTTTTGTAAAGCTTTATCTAAATTTTCATTTTCAAGTAAAGTTTGAGCATAGCCGCTAATTACTGCAAGCGGATTTTTAAATTCATGTGAAATCGCAGAAATAATACTTTCTTTTTGACGGTTTGATTTTTCTAACTTTTTGGTATATTTTTGCATAATTTTTTGGCGTTTATTAATGATTTTTGCAACTTTTGTGAGCATCTTTGTAATTTGTTTAAACTCTTTTGAGTAATTTGAAGTTATAAAGGGATCTTTTTTCTTTTTGGTTAAATCTTTTAAAAAAGTTGTAATTTTTTGAACTTCATATTCAATATCAAGCCCAATTTTATAAAGAAAATAAAGAGTTAGAAGGAAAAAGAGAATAACAATTGCTAAAAGTTCTAAAAAGAGGGTTATAATGTAATGGTTGATTGTCTCAAACGATTTTGCTAAGCGTAAATAGTATTTTTTATTTTGGAGTGTAATTTGCTTTACAAAATAAAAAAATTTTTTATGAGAGATTTTTGAGGTTCGAATAAAGGTGCTTTGATTATGCTCTTTTGCCAAGATAAATTCTGGTTGATTCAAAAGATTACCTTGAAATTGCATAGCATTTGTAGAGGCAACAATATTGCCATTTGTATCTAATAAAGTAATATCAATATTTAATTCTTTGCCAAGTTGTGAAAGTTTATGAGAGTTAAAATTGCTTTGTTTGAGTAAAAGTGTAATAAGCTTTGCATCTTTTTGAAGGCTTTGTGTTAATTCATTGGTGTAAAAGCTTTTAAGCCAAAAATAAATAATTACCATTGAACTAAAAAATAAAATACTAAAAAGTATTAAAAGTTTTTTAAGATAAATTTGACTTAACAAAAAATATATCCTTGTGAACGAATTGATTGAATGTAGTCTTTTTTTGCATATCTTTTTATTTTATCGCGAAAGCGCTTTATTGCAACTGTGATGCTTTTAATTTGCATCGAGTCATCATTCCAAACTTCTTGCATTAAAAAATGATAACTTAAAAGTTGATTTTTATTGTGTAAAAAGGTTAAAAGTAATCGATGTTCAAGGGGAGTTAATAAAACAGCTTGTTTATTAATAAAAAGCTCTTTTTTTTGAGGATAGTAAGTTATTTCTTCATGTTTTAAAATTTCACTTCTTTTTTTGGTTCGTTTTAAAACAGCTTTTATTCTAGCTATAAGTTCATTAATATCAAAAGGCTTTGTTATATAATCATCTCCACCTTTTTCAAAGCCTTCTAAAATATCTTTATTTGAATCTTTTGCACTTAAAAAAATAACTGGAGTGTTGTAGCCAAATTCACGCATCTCTTTTACAAAGTTACTCCCTTCCATAAAGGGGAGGTTTCTATCCATTATAATTAAATCGATTCTATCTTTATCTAAATAATCAAAAAGCTCTTTTGTGCATTCAAGCGAAACAACACTATAGCCTTTGTTTTGCAAAGTAAATTCAATAAGTTCTCTTAGAGCAATATCATCTTCAATAATTGCAATTTTATCCACTAAATAAGTTCTCCTCCAACTTTAGCAAAAAGTAATAGTGATGCTACAAGAACGGCTCTATCGCCAATTTTTTCTGCTTTTCTTAAATATGAAAGCAGTTTTGAGTATTGTTTGTAACTCTCAAGATCATTGCTTTTAGTAATGAGTTTTTCTTCTAAAATAGCATAATAATCATCAAGCTTACTTTCATTGACTACAATTTGGTTATATAGCTCTTTTACCTCTTCGCTGTCATTGCATTTGAGCATAATTAAAAGATGACTAAGAGCTTGCAACATCTCTTTGTGCATAGAAAGATAAAGCTCTTTAATACTTTCTAAATTACCATCTTCTTGGCAAAAATAGTAAAATCCTTTCACAAGGTTTCTTGTATTTATTGCCATTCGATTAAGAGCTGTTGTCATTTTTAAAAAGGCTACTAATAGGCGTAAATCTCTTGCTTCTGGAGCATATTTTGCCATAATAATGACTATTTCATTATCGATTTTTGTTGTTTTTGCTCCCATATTGCGCAAAAGCTCTTTTGCTTTATTTAAACTCTCTTTGCAATTATTTTTGGCAGCTTCCAAAATTAGTTCATTTGCTTTTTTGATATCATTTAAAATATGGCTTACATTGTTAGTAATTTTTTCTAATTCTTGTTTATATTCTTTTAGCATTATCCAAATCTCCCTGTAATGTAATCTTCTGTTAATTTTTCGTCTGGATTTAAAAAGATTTTTTCTGTTTTATTATACTCAATTAATTCACCCATATACATAAAAGCTGTATAATCGCTTAGACGGCTTGCTTGTTGCATATTATGTGTTACAATTGCAATGGTTACATCTTTTTTAAGTTCAGCAACAAGCTGTTCTATAGCTCCAGTTGAAATGGGATCAAGTGCACTTGTTGGTTCATCAAAAAGCAAAATTTCTGGCTTTAGTGCAACAGCTCTTGCAATGCAAAGGCGTTGTTGCTGCCCACCACTTAGTCCCATTGCACTTGCTTTTAATCTATCTTTAACTTCATTCCAAAGTGCAGCACCTTTTAGAGCCTCTTCTACTCTTGTTTCAAGTTCACTTTTATTTTTAATACCATTAAGGCGAAGACCATAAGCAACATTATCAAAAATCGACATTGGAAAAGGAGTTGGTTTTTGAAAAATCATTCCAACTCTTTGGCGAAGATTGATAAATTCATTCTCTTTTTTTAGCTCTAAAATATTTTCATACTCATTTGTTTGTGGATTATATAAAAGAATTTCACCTTCATACTTATTACCAGGATAGAGGTCATGGATACGATTGAGGGATCGAAGCAGTGTTGATTTTCCACATCCACTTGGTCCAATTAAAGCTGTAATTTGATTTTTTTTAATTGGTAAATTGATATTTTTTAAAGAAGGCTTAGAAGCCTTTGCATAAGTAAAAGAAAAGTTTTTTATCTCCATCATATTCATCAAGTTATCCTTTATTTCTTGTAATATAGCGCCCAAGCAAATTAATAATGAGTACAACAATAGTTAAAATAAATGAAGCAGCCCAGGCTAAATTAATGCTTGCTTCATCTGGATAGTTTGCCAAATTATAAATACTAACTGTTAAAGAAGGAAATTGATGTGTTAAATCAAAAGTTAAATATTGGTTATTGGCTGAGGTAAATAAAAGTGGAGCAGTTTCTCCAATAATTCTTGCAAAAGCAAGTAAAATTCCAGTGGTAATTCCAACTTTTGCTGCTCGCAAAACAATTTGTAAAATAATTTTGTGTTTACTTCCTCCAAGAGCAATGCCAGCTTCTCTGAGCTCTTTTGGAACAAGGCTTAGCATTGAATCTGTTGTAGAAATGACAATTGGAAGCATCATAATAGCAAGTGCAATTGCTCCTGCAAAACCATTGTAGTGTCCAATTGGATCAACCAAAAGTCCATAGACAAAAATTCCAACAACAATAGAAGGAGCACTCATCATTACATCGCTTAAATTACGCAAAATTTCGCCAAATTTATTTGTGTTATATTCTCTAAGATAAATCCCAGCTGCAACGCCAACAGGAATAGCAATAAAACTTGCTAAAATTCCCATAATAAATTGACCAATAATAAGATTTCGAATACCTTTTTCTACTAAATCGTGGGTAAAAATATGCCAATTAATACTTACAATGCCTTTTATTGTGAGTGTGCCTAAAATCCAAAAAAGCACCCCAATTCCAAATAGGGCTGAAAAAACAGATAAAGCAATAATAATTTTATTTACAATAAGTCTATTCATTATCTTTCCTCTTTATTTCTTAAAAAGTAAAATTTAGCAAGTGAAATAATGATAAAACTAAGTGCAAATAAAATGAGTGCTAAATAAAACAAAGCGCTTAGTTCCAAATCTTCTGCTTCTGAGAAGGTGTTTGCCAAAATTACTGGAATTGAAGTTGTTGTATCAAAAAGATTTTTTGGAAACTTCATTACTGAGCCAAGCAAAAAGGCAACTGCCATAGTCTCTCCAAGTGCGCGTCCAAGTGCTAAAATGATTGAGCCAATAATTCCGGTTTTTGCATAAGGAATTACAACATCTTTAATTACTTCAAATTTTGTTGCACCCATTGCATAGGCACTCTCTTTTAAAACATTTGGAGTTGTATTCATTGCATCTTTTGTAATTGAAGCAATAAAAGGAATAATCATAATAGCAAGCACCACTCCAGCACTAAAGAGACCAATTCCAGCTCCGCCAAAATATTTTTGCACAAGTGGAGCTAAATAAAAAAGCCCCCACATACCATAAATAATACTTGGAATTGCTGCTAAAAGTTCAATTGCAATTGAGACTGGCTTTATTAGTTTTTCGTGGGCAATTTCGGTTAAAAAAATTGCAATTCCAAGAGCAAGAGGCAAAGCAATAATCATAGCAATTGCAGTTGTTAGCAAAGAGCCAACAATTGGAATAGCTCCACCAAAAATACCTCCTTCATCATCTTCGCCCGCTTCCCATTGAGTTCCTGTAATAAAGTCCCAAAAACCAAAAGTATTTATTGCATCACTTGCATAATAATAAAGTGTAGTAAAAATAGCAATGAGTAAAATTAACGAAATTGTCGCAGAGAAAAAAGAGAAGTTTTTAAAGAGTTTCCCGCTCACATTAAACCTTTAGTGTGAAGTTATGATAATTATAAGTAAAAAAGCTTAGTAAAATGCTCTTTAATAGATAAACTTTTGTAAATAAAAATTTATCTATTAAATAAGTAACTCCCCTAAAGGGGAAGGAGAAATTAATAGATTCCATGCTCTTTCCAGTAGGCTCTAATTTGATCTTTTATCTCTTTTGGAAGTGGAACATATCCAAGCTCACTTGCAATTTTGTCACCATTTTTAAATGACCAATCAAAAAAGTTAATAATTTCTTTATTTTTTTGAGTATTTTCGCGTGGAAGTAAAACAAATGTTGCTGCAATTATTGGATAAGAGCTTGCACCTTTTGGGTCACCAATTACAGCATAAAAATGCTTATCTTTACTCCAGCTTGCATATTTTGCAGCATCTTGGAATGATTGCATTGTTGGAGCAATGAATTTTCCTTCTTTATTTTCAACTTGAGCTGCTGGGAGGTTTGATTTTAATTTGTATGAATATTCAATATATCCAATTGAGTTTTTGATTTGTTTAATATTTGCTGTAACTCCAGCATTTGATTTACCTTCTACTACTTTAGGAGCTATCCAGTGAGGTTTTTTGCTAATTTTAAATGATGGATCGATTTGGTGTAAAAAGTATGTAAAATTATAAGTTGTTCCAGACTTATCTGCTCTTACACAAACAGTAATTGGAGCGTGTGGAAGTTTAAGATTTTTATTGTTTTCTTGAATAACTGCATCATCCCAATATTGAGCTTTTCCACTAAAAATTGCTGCGATAGCTTTGCGTGAAAGTTTAAGTTCATTATCTTTAATACCATCAATATTGTATGCTAAAACAATTGAACCAACAACGGTTGGAAACATAAAAAGCTTTTTTTTATCAAGTTTTTTTACTTTAAGAGGTTTGTCTGTTCCACCAAAGTCTACTTGTCTTTTAGAGACAGCTTTGATTCCATCTCCGCTTCCTGTTGGAGTGTAGTTTACTTTGTTATTAGTAGCTTTGTAATAGCTTTGAGACCATGCTTGATAGATAGGACCAGCAAATGATGAACCACGCCCGTTAATTTCGCTTGCGTTTGCTAAAAAAGTTGCGCCAAGAAGTAGGGTTGCTGTTAATTTTTTTACCATCGTATACTCCTAATTATTATTTATGGAGTAATTATAAGATGGCTTGGTTACAAAATGGTTACAAAAGAAAAAAATTTTTTGATATAATCTAATTATGAATTATTTTGAAGTAAAGCAAAAAGAAAATCAAACTTTATTAATATGTAAGGGTGAGTGGATTATTTATAAAGCAAGTAGTATTGAAAAAGAGTTTAAAAAATTGAAACTTACTTTTCCACTTACTATTGATGTATCAAGTGTGAATGATTTTGATAGTGCTGGAGTGATTGAGTTTATTACAATTTATAAAAAGCTCAAAGCAAAAGGCAAGATTAAGGTTATAGGCTATAATCAAAAAGAGTTAGAACTTTTTAAGCTCCTTGAGCCAACTATAGATATTAAACTGCCTCATAAAAAAAGTTTTTTTTTAGATGATGTTGGCAAAGCTGCAATTGAAGGATTTAAAAATTTTTTACTTTTTCTTGCTTTTTTGGGAGAGACATTTGCTAAATTTTTTTATAGTATTAAACCCAAAAACTTTCGTTATAAAGAGATGGTCTATCATATTTATACATCTGGGGTTGGGGCTCTTTTTATTATTGCTTTAACTTCATTTTTAGTTGGAATGGTTGTTGCATATCAAGCTTCAGTACAACTTCATAAATTTGGAGCAGATATTTTTATTGTAGATACTATAGGAATTTCTGTTACAAGAGAGTTAGCACCTTTAATTACGGCAATTGTTGTTGCAGGGCGCAGTGGCTCTTCATATACGGCTGAAATTGGAGCAATGAAGATAACTGAAGAGATAAATGCAATGAAATCAATGGGATTTGATGTTTATGCTTTTTTAGTATGGCCAAGAATTTTGGCGCTTGTAATATCTTTGCCACTTTTAACCTTTTTTGCTGATATTGTTGGCATATATGGCGGACTTATTGCCAGCAAGTTTGAGCTTGGAATTAGCTTTTCACAATTTGTTGAGCGTCTTTATGAGGTATTGAAAGTTAAACATTATATTTTGGGGCTTATTAAAACACCGGTTTTTGCAGCAACTATTGCTTTAATTGGCTGTTTTAGAGGTTTTTTGGTATCAGACAATACCCAAAGCATTGGTTTGCAAACAACTGCATCAGTAGTTAATTCTATCTTTTTAGTGATTGCTTTTGATGCACTTTTTTCAGTTATTTATACGGAGCTTGGCATATGAAAAAGCCAATTATTAAAGTGCAAGATTTGGTTACAAAATTTGGAGATAGAGTTATTCATGATCATATTTCATTTGAGATTTTTGAAAAAGAGATTTTTGGGATATTGGGTGGCAGCGGTTCTGGAAAATCGGTTTTGGTAAAAGAAATAATTATGCTACTTCGTCCATTTAGTGGGAAAATTTCAATTTTTGGCAAAGATATTAGTACGCTCTCTTTTAAAGAGGCTCAAGAGCTTAAAAGAAGTTGGGGAGTTCTTTTTCAATTTGGAGCACTTTTTACTTCTTTAACAGTTGCACAAAATATTGCAATGCCTTTAATTGAATATACAACTTTAAGCAAAAAACAAATTGAACATATAGTTGCCGCAAAGCTTGAACTTGTTGGGTTAAAGCCTTTTGTTGCTTCGATGTATCCAAGTGAGCTTAGCGGTGGAATGATAAAAAGAGCAGCCTTAGCAAGGGCTTTGGCGCTTGATCCAAAACTTTTATTTTTGGATGAAC
This sequence comes from Campylobacteraceae bacterium, assembly GCA_027036015.1. GTDB lineage: Bacteria > Campylobacterota > Campylobacteria > Campylobacterales > Sulfurovaceae > JAADEQ01. Next base: position 5,098 of record JALVTH010000067.1, on the reverse strand, counting down.
CAACATCTGGACTTGATCCAGTTGGAGCAAGAAATTTTGATAAACTAATTCAAGAGCTTAGAGATATTTTGGATTTAACAGTTGTTATGATAACACACGATTTAGATTCAATTTTTACTATTTTAGATAGGATGCTTTTAATTGCAGATAAAAAAATAGCAGCTTATGGTACAATAAAAGAAGTTTTAGCCTCAACCCATCCATTTGTTGAAGAGTTTTTCAAAAATGACTTTGTTAAAAAGCGCTATTTAAAGGAATTAAATGTATAGCAAAATAAATTATACCATTGTTGGACTTTTCGTCATACTTTTTAGCGCGGCTTTGTTTTGGTTTGGCTTTTGGCTTGCAAAATATAGCGGAAATGAAAAATATAACTTTTATAAAATCTATTTTACCGAATCAGTTTCTGGCTTAAATAAAGATTCAAGCGTAAAATATAAAGGAGTAGAGATTGGAAGAGTGGTTGACATTTCACTTGATCCAAAAGATATTGGGAAAGTAGAAGTTTTAGTAAAAATTAAAGCAAATGTTCCAATTAAAGAAGATATGTATGCACATTTAGAGCTTGTTGGAATTACGGGTCTTGAAACAATTGTTATTGAAGGGGGCAGCAATGCTTCGCCTTTACTTAAGCCTAAAAAGAAAGGAGAAATTCCTGTGATTCTTTCTAAGCCATCGTGGGCTCTTGAGACAAAAAAAAGTGTTAAATCGATTGCTCAAGAGATGTTAAAGAGTTTGCAGCGTATTCAAAAACTTTTAAGTGATAAAAATTTACAAAACTTTAGTGCAATTTTAGAAAATACCAAAGTTGCAACGAAGAAATTGAGTGAACTTGAAAGTAATGTTTCTAAAAATTTAGCTACAATTAAAGAAACAATCAAAAATTTTAATGAAGCAGCCAAAACATTTAAAGAAAAAATAGCTCTAATGGGAGATGATGTGCATAAAGTATCAAAAGCGTTGATTCCAACTATTAAAACTTTTAAAATGACAACTACAAATTTTAATAAAACAATAAATCGAGTCTATAAAGGCTTAAATAGGGGTGATTATAATTTAAGAAGAATTTTTGAACCTCTTGTAGTTGATGGACAAATTATTACAGATCAGTTAAATTTATTGCTTCGAAAACTTCAAAGTAATCCAAATAGTATTATTTTTCAATCCCGAAAACCAATTAAGGGACCTGGAGAATGAAAAAATTTTTAGTTTTGATACTTTTTTTAGCTGGGTGCGCTTTTAAAACATTGCCACCTTTAAATCTTTATACCTTAGAGCCCATGAAGGTAGAGGCAAAAAAGAGTAAATATAAAAGCAAAGTATTAAAAGTAGCCTATCCAATAGCTCTTGGAAGAGAGCTTGGATTTAAAATGGCTTTTGTTTATGAAAGTGGCAAAAGTGGATACTATTTAAATTCACAATGGCAAGAAGATATTGGAAAGCTTATTGAATATACTCTTATCACTTCGCTTGAAAAAGCAAAAGTTTTTAAAGCTGTAGTGCCATATAATTCAATTGTTTTAGAAGATTATCGTTTAGAAATAACCGTTAATAGACTTTATCACAAAGTAGTAACAAAGAATAACTCTTATGCGATATTAGATGTAACACTTAACTTGCTTGATATGGATAAAAGAGCTATAATAAAACATAAGCGTTTTTCTTATCAAATTCTTTGCCAAAGCACCAATGCCAAAGGATATGCAAAAGCTTTACAAGAAGCAATGAATGCTTTTGTAAAAGATGTTATTGTTTGGCTATAAGGAGTTTGAATGGCAAAATTTTTTATTGCACTTGGCATTTTGTTTCTTGTAATTGGATTAATGATGGCTTTTGGAGTGAAGCTTTTTAGGCTTCCAGGAGATATTTATATTCAAAAAGAAAATTTTAGTTTCTATTTTCCAATAACAAGTTCAATTTTGCTCAGTATTCTTTTGAGTTTACTCTTTTATTTTATTTCAAGGTTTTTTAAATGAGACTTTTTATTGCTACACCTGTAACTATTCCTTTTTATAAAAGTTTAATTGATGCAATTAGTCCATTTTTAGAGGCTAATTTTACAAAGGGTTTTAGTTTGCATCTAACGCATCATTTTATTGGTGAGGCAAATCCCAAAGATTATGAGTTTAATTTACAGGTGCCAAATGAAAAGATAACAATACAAGGATTTGGCTTTTTTGGCGAAAAAATCTTATATATGAGAGCAAGTTCACCAAATATAGATGCAATTTATTATCAATTAAAACAAAAAGGGTTTATTAAAGATAAGAAGCCGTTTGTTGCTCATATTACTATTGCAAGAATAAAAAAAATTAAAGATAAAGCTAAACTTGTAAAAGCATTGCAACAATTTGAAGATAAAAGTATAAATGTGCCTTTTTTGGTCTTTTTATATAACTCAACACTAACACCAAATGGTCCAATTTATAAAAAAATCTATCAATATTAAAGGTTTTTGATGGAGAAAAATTTTTTTATCTCTTGGAATGTAAATGGTATTAGAGCAATTGCAAGAAAAAAGGCTCTAACTTGGGTTGATGAGCTTTTTCCAGATATTTTGGCACTGCAAGAGGTAAAAGCAACAAAAGAAGAGTTTCCTACAAACCTTTTTAATAAGCACTATCCTTACTTTTTTCTTAGTTCATCAATCAAAAAGGGGCAATCTGGTGTTGCACTTTTTTGTAAAGAAAAACCAAGTTATTATAGCCCATGTTATAGGGTAGATAGATTAAAAGAAGGAAGAATTAACGAAGTGCATTTTGATAATCTTGTCTTTTTTAATGTCTATTTTCCAAATGGTAAAAGAAGCAAAGAGCGCCTTGAATATAAATTACAATTTTATGAAAACTTTTTAGAGTATATTGTAAAGCTTCAAAATGAAGGAAAAAGTATTATTTTTTGTGGGGATGTCAATACTGCCCATAAAGCCATTGATTTAGCGCGACCAAAAGAGAATGAAAATACTTCTGGCTTTTTGCCAATTGAGAGAGAGTGGATTGATAAGTTAGAAAAGTTAGGTTTTATTGATACTTTTCGCTACTTTCATAAAGAGCCAAATAGATATAGCTGGTGGTCAATGAGAACAAGAGCAAGAGAGCGCAATGTTGGCTGGCGGATTGATTACTTTTTTGTCTCCAGCGATTTAGAAGAGAAACTCCTTGATGCTGATATTTTAGATTCTATTTATGGAAGCGATCATGCACCAATTTCTTTAACGACGAAAAAGCTTATTTAACGTTTCTTATAAATTTGGCAAAATTAAAAAGAATAAAACATGCTAAATAGCAAGGCTTTAACCAAAAACATTTAGTCACGAAAAAGTAAAGGAAAAAGAAGATGGAAAAGTTTTTAGGTAAAGAGGTTGAGGTAATAATTGATAGACCAAAAGGGAGTGCTCATCCAAGATATGGCTGGATTTATCCAATTAATTATGGCTATTTACCAAGAACAAAAGCAGGTGATGGTGAGCCAATAGATGCTTATATTGTTGGGATAGAAGATCCACTAAAGCGTTTTGTTGGGCAAGTTATAGCAATTGTAAAAAGAGTAGATGATAATGAAGATAAGCTTATTGTTGCCCCAAAAAATTTTCATTTTAGCAAAAAAGAGTTAGAAGCGTTAGTCTATTTTCAAGAGCGCTTTTTTAACTCTTATCTTGTGATGGAGTAAGAGTAGAGAAAAACTCTTTTTTTAATTTTTTACTCTCTTTTTTTAAAAATTTTCGTAAAAATTTAATTGCTTCTTGCAACTCTTTTGAGTTTGCTTGTAAGTTTTTGAGTGTTTTTCTTTGTATAAAACCATCTTGATGCTTGCCTAAAATGGTTTGTATTGTTTTAAAATAATCTAAATCATTTTTTGCTTTTTCATCAAATAAAGCGTAAATTTCACTCAAATAGCGAAGTTTTTTTGTAAAAATGCGTAATTTATGAAATTTTTTTGCTTTATCTTTTAATGTAAGCTTCTTAGCTCTTTGAAAAAACTCATTTTTTAATTCTTGTAATTTTTTATCTATATAGAATAAAGCAATTGTTTTTGCATTTTGGTTAAATGCTTCATCAGCAAGCTCAATTAAGCTTTCTAATTCATTTTGCACAAACGAAGATTGTAAAAACTCTTTTGTTTGGATAGATTTTTCTTGTTGTTTTAAAAGAAACTCTTTTTCTATTTCATCAAAACTATTTTGTAAATGATTTGGAAGTAGTGTTTTATAATAGTTAATTTCTTCTAAAAAAACATCTAAATCACGCAAGCTATTGGTATATTGAAAGATTTTTTGAAGATTTTGCTCTTTTAAAATAAGAAATTTTTTTTCAAAAGCAAATGCAAAAAGCTCTAAATAACTTCTTATTTTTCTCAAAGAGACACGAAATTGATGCAAATTTTCACTATTGCTTTTATCTTCTTTAATGGCATTTAGATTATTTAAAGCAACTTTAATTAAATAGGTAAAAGTAGTTTTTAATAAATGCTCTATATTGATAAATGGATGTAAAGTAAAGTTAAAAGTGGCTTTATATTGAGGATTAGGTTTTGATTTAAGCTCATTTATTGCTGGTAAAAATGGATTTAAACTTAAGGCTTTATTATTAAAACTTCTTTTTTGAGTAATCTCTTCAATAAGATATTCTTGCAAAAAACTTGGAAAATGAAATTTATTTGCCTCATTAATTGAAGGAAACTCAACTTCTAAAATATAAAGCCCTTTTAAGTAATCTTCAAAAATATCAAGCTCTAATGTATGATTTTCATATTGAAAGCTCACTCTTTTTTTATAAATAATAAAACCCTCTTTTTGTTCTAAAGCCAAAAGATACTCTTTTTTAGATACTTCTTTTTCTTTTTCTTCTCTCTCAAGCCCATGGCCTTTTTTTATTGTTTGAATAAAGCTTGTGTTATTAATACTTCGATAGCGTAAAGCTTCATCTTTTTTAGAGGGCAAATAAAATTGCTCTAATTTTTTGACATTATAATCAACATCTTGCAATAATTTTTTATAATTGAAAGGTTTTAATAAAAATCTGCGTTCAATCTCTTTTGTTTTCATAGAGCTAATTGTAGCACAAAAAAAAGCTTTTGAAAATAGTTTTGAAGGAAAAAA
>JALVTH010000066.1 GCA_027036015.1 Campylobacteraceae bacterium | reverse complement strand
ATGGGCGTAATACTTTAAGAGAGATTGTATTTTTTCTTAAATTTCTCTACACGTCCAGCAGTATCTACAATTTTTTGTGAACCTGTAAAGAATGGATGGCACTCATTACAAATATCAATTGTTAATTCTGGCTTTGTGGATTTTACTACAAAAGTATTGCCACATGCACACTTAACAGTGCAATCTACATATTCTGGATGAATCCCTTTTTTCATTTTTGCAACCTTTTTAAAAATTTCTACTGCAACGCCCCACGCGAGACAGCAGAAAAAGTAATATTTTGGTGCGCAATTATAATAAAAAAAGATTAAATTAAGTTAAAATAGGTAAACTTTAAAGAAAATTTTTGTGAAAGGATAGAAGATGTGTTTTGAGATACGAACAATTATCAAATCTTTTTATAAAGCCTCTTCTATCCTCCTGCTTGCTTAAATTACTCCTTCTTTTCGTTTTAATCTCAAATAAAAATTTAATATAAAGGTATAAAAATGTCTAAAGAACAAGTAATAATTTTTGATACAACTTTGCGTGATGGAGAACAAAGCCCGGGTGCTTCGATGAATACAAAAGAAAAGATTCAAATAGCAACTCAGCTTGAGCGCTTAGGAGTTGATGTAATAGAGGCTGGCTTTGCTGCTGCAAGTCCAGGGGATTTTGAAGCAATCAATGAAATTGCAAAAGTGGTAAAAAAAAGCACTGTTTGTTCACTTGCAAGAGCTCTTGAAAATGATATTATTCAAGCTGCAAAGGCGATTGAGCCAGCAGCAAAGAAAAGAATCCACACCTTTATTGCAACAAGTCCAATTCATATGGAATATAAATTAAAAATGAGCCCTGAAACTGTTATTAAAAAGGCAGTTGAGGCAGTAAAACTTGCAAAAAGCTTTGTAAGTGATGTTGAGTTTTCTTGCGAAGATGCCGGAAGAAGCGATATTGGCTTTTTAAAAGAAATAATTGACGCAGTTATTGAAGTTGGAGCAACAACAATTAATATTCCAGATACTGTTGGAATTCGCTTGCCAAATGAAATTGGTGCAATGATTAAAGAACTTTATGAGCATATTAACAATCGTGCCATTATTTCAGTGCATAACCATAACGATTTAGGTTTGGCTGTTGCAAATTCACTTGCAGCTATCCAGAATGGAGCACGCCAAGTTGAATGCACTATCAATGGCTTGGGTGAGAGAGCAGGAAATGCCGCTTTAGAAGAGATTGTTATGGCACTTCGCGTACGAAAAGATGTTTTTAGCAATGTCTATACCAATATTAATACAAAAGAGATTTACCCAACAAGCCGATTGATTGCTTCAATTACAGGAATTGAACCACAACCAAATAAAGCAATTGTTGGACGAAATGCTTTTGCGCACGAAAGCGGCATCCATCAAGATGGAGTCTTAAAAAATAAATTAACTTATGAAATTTTCTCGCCAAAAGAGATTGGATTAAATAAAGATGATACCTTGATTTTAGGAAAACACTCAGGACGTGCTGCATTTAAAGCAAAATTGGAAAAGCTTGGTTTTTCTTTAAATGAAGAAGAGTTAAATAGCGCCTTTAAACGATTTAAAGAGTTAGCCGATAAGAAAAAAGATATTTATGATGATGATATAAGAGCCTTAATTACAAGCAATATGACTTCAGTTGAAAATAGCTTTGAGCTTGTAGCATTGCAAATTATGGATTCAACTGGAGGCGTGCCAAGTGCAGCAGTAACTATTAAAACACCAAAAGGCGAAAAAATTACAGATGCTGGTATTGGAGATGGCACTATTGATGCAATTTTTAAAACAATTGATAGAATTACAGGCCATCTAGGAGAACTTAAAGATTACAAAGTAAAATCACTCTCACAAGGTAAAGATGCCTTAGCAAATGTTACAGTGCAAGTGCAATTTAACAAAGATGAACCAGCCGTTATTGGACATGGCTTAAGCATTGATACAATGCTTGCAAGCGCAAAAGCTTATCTTGGAGCACTCAATAGCTACTTAAGTATGCAAGGACTTCTTAAAAAACGCCACAAAGGTGTTTAAAAGTCCTCTTTAATAAAGCCCTTTGGGCTTTTAATTATTAATATGATTTTCAAGAAGATAAAAGGTTAAAACTCTTTTAACTAACTTTAAAAATTCGTTTTTAAATTATAATAATTTCAAAACGATTAATTTAATATTAAAAGAATTTATAAGTAGAAAGAAACTAATAAGCCAAAAAGGCTTAGAGGCGATTTTGAAGATATGGTTTCAAAACTTCTGGGATTGTAATTGAGCCATCTTTATTTTGATAATTTTCCATAATTGCAATTAATGTTCTTCCAACAGCTAATGCTGAACCATTGAGGGTATGAACAAAGCGGTTTTTCTTTCCATCTTTATAGCGAATTTTTGCTCGTCTTGCTTGAAAATCTCTTGTATTGCTTACTGAACTTATCTCTCTATATCTTTTTTGTCCAGGAAGCCACACTTCTAAATCAATAGTTCTTGCTGCACTAAAGCCCAAATCCCCTCCACAAAGCTCTACAAGGCGATGAGGCAATCCAAGAGCACTTAAGATATTAGAAGCATTTTCTACCATCTTTTCAAAAACTTCATCACTTTGCTCTGGTGTTGTAATTGCAACCATTTCAACTTTATCAAATTGATGTTGCCGCATAATACCTCTTGTATCGCGCCCTGCACTGCCTGCTTCTTTTCGAAAACAAGGTGTATAAGCTGTTAATAAAAGTGGCAACTTCTCTTTTTCTAAAATTTCATCATTATAAATATTAGTAAGCGCTACTTCTGCAGTAGGAATAAGATATAAATCTTCCCCTTCAACCTTAAACAAATCATCTTGAAACTTTGGCAGCTGACCAGTGCCAAGAAGCATTTTAGAGTTATTAAGCACTGGCACCCACATCTGCTCAAAGCCATTTTTTTCATTAAAATCTAAAAAAAAGTTAATCAAAGCTCGCTCTAACTTTGCAGCTGGAGGATTAAGCAAAGCAAAACGGCTTTTTGCTAATTTTACTCCGCGCTCAAAATCGATCCAGTTGTTCATTTGAGCCAATTCCCAATGCTCTTTTGGCTCAAAATCAAACGCTCTTGGTTCAAGCACTCTTTTAATCTCTACATTATCATTTTCATCTTTGCCTTCTGGCACAATGTCATCTGGAAAGTTTGGAATTAAAAGAGCTTTCTCATACAATTTTGCTTCAATAACTTTTGCATCTTCTTCTAAAGTGGCAATCTCTTTTTTTAAGTTATCAAGTTTTTCTTTTAATTCATTAATATCTTTACCTTGTGCTTTATAGATACCAAACTCTTTTGAAAGTGCTTTTTGCTCAGCTCTTTTTGCCTCAAAAGCTCTTTGAGCCTCTTTTTTTTGTGCAAAAAGCTCTTTTAACTCTTCTAACAAGTGTTTATCTACGCCTTTTTTGGCAAGTTTGCTGGCAGCTTCTTCAAAATTTTTCTCAATATATTTTAAATCTACCATCGATAAATCCTAAAACTTTTTGTTAAATTATAATAGATGTTTGCCCAAGCCAAGCTTGGGAAGGAGAGAGAAAGCAAAAAAGTCATTAATATTTGTAGTTTAACCCCAAAGTAATGCCATGAATTCCAGAAACTTCATCAGCAGTTGCAGTATTATATTTATAAGAAAGATCTAAGTCAATATTAGTTGTTACACTCATTGTCGCACCAATTTGAGCACCATAGGTTAACGTTTTAATATTATATGCTCCTTTTTGTGTATCGATAGAAAGGGCTCCAATGTTAAGTCCAAAGTATGGTCTAATTGGATAAGTCTCTACCACTAAATTATCTGTTCCTAAAAAGAAATAATCAAGTTGCACAACACCTCTTAAATAGTTGTTTTCATCATCACTGTTACTATATTTTTCAATAACTGCCATTGTTCTCCACTCTAAATTTTGCGCTCCAAAGCGAAGTCCCCAAGAAAGCCCACTACTATTTGCCCCATCTGCGTCCACTCCTAACATTCCAGAAATTTCCAATCCCACAAACGGACCTTCTAAAAAGGAATAACCTCCAGTTGAGGCTGGAGTAGTTGAAGCACTCTCGCTATCTTTTGCACTGTAATAATCATCGCTTATTCCAGCACTAAGCGTTGTATCTTCTTCGTCAACTTTTTTTACTTTAAATTTAGTCGCATTAAATTTGTTTGTTTTATAATTATCAACTGCCAAGGTCCCATCGATATTTTCGGCAAAAAGAAAACTACATGCTAAGAGTGCCGTTACAGAAATTAATTTTTTCATGGTAAACCCTTTTGATATTTTTTAATTTAAATAATGATAGCATATTTTTATATTAATTAATCTTAAATGAGAGCAAAAGTATGATTTTTTTGTAAAAAAGTAGCATTTTATATCAAAATTAACAAATATTCATATGAAGATTTTAGGATTTTTTGAAGAGATTAACAAGAATTCTGGTAGCTGGGGACGGACTCGAACCGTCGACCTCCGGCTTATGAGACCAGCGCTCTAACCAGCTGAGCTACCCAGCCACAAAATTAGTGTGCGAATAATAGCAAAACTAATCTTTAAAACAAATTAAAAAGAGAAAAAAATAGAAAAATTTTAAACTTTATTAATAGTAATAAAGATAGTTTAGTCTATATTGCTAAACTTTTTTTAGTTTTTTTCTCAAAAACTATTGACATTTTAAAAATAAACTATTATAATTACGCATATAAAATCCAAGCAAGGAGAGAAAGTATGAACTTTCAACCATTAGCAAACAGAGTTTTAGTTGAAAGAAAAGAAGAAGAGAATAAAACTGCAAGCGGAATTATTATTCCTGATAATGCAAAAGAAAAGCCTCTTCAAGGAACAGTTTTAGCAGTTGGTCCTGATGCAAAAGAAGAAGGAATTAACGAAGGTGATGTTGTAGTATTTGGTAAATATTCTGGAACTGAAATTACACTTGAAGGAAAAGAGTATTTAATTTTAAATAGTGATGATATTTTAGGAATTTTAAAATAATCAAATAAATTATAAAAAGGAGTGAACAATGGCAAAAGAGATTCATTTTAGTGATAGTGCAAGAAATAAATTATATGCAGGTGTTGAAAAATTAGCAAATGCTGTAAAAGTTACAATGGGACCAAGAGGAAGAAATGTTTTAATTCAAAAAAGCTTTGGTGCACCAAGCATTACAAAAGATGGTGTTTCAGTTGCAAGAGAAATTGAACTTGAAGATACATTAGAAAATATGGGTGCACAACTTGTAAAAGAAGTTGCAAGCAAAACAGCAGACGAAGCTGGAGATGGAACAACAACTGCAACAGTTTTAGCTCATTCTATCTTTAAAGAAGGTTTAAAAAATATTACTGCAGGAGCTAATCCAATTGAAGTTAAAAGAGGAATGGATAAAGCATCAAATGCAATTATTGAAGAGCTTAAAAAAATTGCTAAAGAGGTAAAAGATAAAAAAGAGATTGCTCAAGTTGCTACAATTTCAGCAAATAACGATAGCAAAATTGGTGATTTAATTGCTGAGGCAATGGAGAAAGTTGGAAAAGATGGTGTTATTACTGTAGAAGAGGCAAAAGGTATTAATGACGAGCTTGAAGTTGTAGAAGGTATGCAATTTGATAGAGGATATCTGAGCCCATACTTTATTACAAATAGTGAAAAGATGACAGCTGAACTTGATAATCCATTAATTTTAATTACAGATTTCAAAATCAGCTCACTAAAAGATTTAATTCCACTATTAGAGCAAACTCAACAAACTGGACGCCCACTCTTAATTATTGCAGATGATGTTGAAGGTGAAGCGTTAGCAACACTTGTTCTTAATAAACTTAAAGGAATTTTACACATTGCAGCAGTTAAAGCACCAGGATTTGGTGATAGAAAAAAAGAGATGCTAAAAGATATTGCAATCTTAACTGGTGGAACAGTAATTTCTGAAGAGCTTGGATTTACATTAGAAAAAACAACGCTTGAGCAACTTGGACAAGCAGGTAAAGTTGTTATTGATAAAGACAACACTACAATTGTAGATGGAAAAGGTGACAAAGCTGCAGTTGAAGCAAGAGTTAAAGAGATTAAAACTCAAATTGAACAAACTACAAGCGATTATGATAGAGAAAAATTACAAGAGCGCTTAGCAAAATTAAGCGGTGGTGTTGCTGTTATTAAAGTTGGAGCAGCAACTGAGACTGAAATGAAAGAGAAAAAAGATAGAGTTGAAGATGCTCTAAGTGCAACAAAAGCTGCAGTTGAAGAAGGTATTGTAATTGGTGGTGGTGCTGCACTCATTAAAGCAGCTAAAAATGTAAAACTTGAACTTTGCGGTGATGAGCAAATTGGAGCAGATATTATCCTAAGAGCTGTAAAAGCTCCATTAAAACAAATTGCTCAAAATGCTGGATTTGATGCTGGTGTTGTAGCACACAATGTAAGTGCGAGCGAAAATCCAAACGAAGGATTCAACGCTGCAACTGGTAAATATGTAGATATGTTTGAAGCTGGTATTATTGACCCATTAAAAGTAGAAAGAATTGCGCTTCAAAATGCAACAAGTGTTGCAAGCTTACTTTTAACTACTGAAGCAACTGTAAGTGAAGTTAAAGAAGAAAAACCAGCAACTCCAGCAATGCCAGACATGGGCGGAATGGGAATGATGTAATCATTCCCCCCTGCCCCTTTTTCTCCTCAATCTTCAAAAAAAATTATTAACTTCTCCTTATTTTAAAAGCTTTTTTGTAGTCTTTATAAAGGATGCTTCTTTTTGCAACTGCTATGATAATTTCTTGCCATTTTTTTAAAATTGTTAAGCTATTTTGGCTAAGATAGAAAAAAATGCAAAGGAAGCAAATGCCAAAAGAGATAAATAGTGTTTGTACCTATTGTGGCGTTGGATGTGATATTACTGCTGTAGTAGAAAATAATACAATTACTAAAATTTATGCCCAAAAAGATGGGGTTGTAAGTCAAGGGAAGCTCTGTGTAAAAGGAAAGTTTGGATATGACTTTGTAAGTTCAAATGAACGCATTAAAGAACCCCTTATTAGAAAAAGCTTTGTTAAGAAAAATCCCAATCTTTGTAAAAATATAACACTGAAAGAGTTTAACGATACCTTTTATACTACCACTTTTGAAGATGCTACAAGTGTTGCTGCAGCAAAACTTAGCGAAATTAAGCAAAAATATGGAAGCCACTCTATTTGTGCAATTGGAGGAGCAAGAACAAGCTGTGAAAATGCCTATTTGTTTCAAAAATTTTGCAGAGAAAGTATCGGATCACCTCACGTGGATAATTGTGCAAGGGTTTGTCACTCTCCAAGCCTTAAGGGAATGCGAGCAACCATTGGAGAAGGAGCAGCTACTAATCCATACGATGATATTTATGAGGCTGAGTTTATTATTGTTATTGGCTCAAACACAATGCACGCCCACCCAATTGTTGCTAATCGCCTTTTAGATGTTGCTAATGCAAAAGATAATTTAGCAGTAATTGATGTAAGAGAAACTCCTTTGGCAAAGCGTGCAAAATATAATTGTATTATTCCATTTGAGGCAAACTTGCTTATCTTAAATATGATGGCATATGTCATATTAAGCGAAGAGCTTTATGACAAAGAGTTTGTCAAAAATCGCACTAAAAACTTTGAAGAGTTCAAAGAAAAAATTTTAAACGATCCTTATGCCAATCCAAACTTTTTTAAAAAGGTAAAAGGCTTTGAGGATTTAAGTGTAATGATACCAAATATTGCAAGAGAATATGCGCTGAAAAAATCAATGATTTTTTGGGGACTTGGAATAACTGAGCATATTGATGGCTCAAAAGCAGTGATGGCAATTGTGCATTTAGCATTACTAACTGGCAACATTGGCAAGGTTGGAGCTGGGCTCATGCCGCTTCGTGGGCAAAACAATGTGCAAGGTGCTTGTGATATGGGGTGTCTTCCATATTATGGACCAGATTATACTACACCAAAAGAAATTGGACTTATGACACCCGATTTAATTAATGAAATGTTAAAAGGCAATATTAAAGCACTCATTAATGTGGGAGAAGATATTACCCACATCCATCCAAATATTAATAAAATTATAAAAGCTGTAAATAATTTAGAATTTATTATGGTTAATGAGCTTTTTATTAACGACATTGCAAGTAGAGCCGATATTGTTTTTGGCGTAAAAAGTGCTTATGAAAAAGAAGGCGTTTATATTAACGCGATGCGAAGACTTCATCTTAGCCAACCATTAGTTGAGAGTAGTTTGCCAGATGATTGGGAAGTTTTGCAAGCAATTGATAATAAAATGGGTGGAAATTTTAATTACACTTCAAGCCAAGATATTTGGGAAGAGGTAAGAAAAGTTGCAAGCAATCGTTTTAGTGGGGCAGCTTATTATCGATTAAAACGCCATGCAAAAAGAGGAATGCAATGGCCAATTTATCATGAAGATACTCCAAGATTACATCTGCTTGATTTTAGAACTAAAGATGGTTTAGGTCTATTTTGTTATTATCAGTGGGAAAAAAGAGGAATGGTGCAAGAGCTTCTAGAAGGTGAGCTTGATGAAAGCAGTTTAAAGGGTTGGTATTTAACAACAGGAAGAAGTCTCTTTCAATACAACAATGCCGCGCAAACTTTGCAAACCAAGCGCCTTAAAAAACGCCATTCAAAAGACAAACTTTTTGCACCAATTAGTGCAAAAGAGTATTTAAGCTCACGCGTTATTTTAAAAACGCCTTATGGCGAGAGTGAAGCGCTTGAAGTTGAGTTTATTGAGGGCATGAGCAAAAAGACACTCTTTTGCACTTTTCATCACAAAGACTCACGCATCAATGCCCTTTTTGGCGATGCACATGATTCTTTTGTAAAGACAGCTTGTTTTAAAAGCATTAAAGTTGATATCATAAATCTCGAAGAGATAGTAGCATGCAGTTAAAAAAGCGCCTTTTGGGCGAAAAAAACGAAAATAAGGCAGTCAATTTTTTAATGAAAAAAGGATTTACTATCGTTGAGAGAAACTTTTATGCCAAAAAGTTTGGAGAAATTGATATCATAGCTTTGAAAGATGGAGTATTACATTTTATCGAAGTTAAATCTTCGCGCGGCTCTTTTGAGCCAATTTTTAATATAACTCCTAAAAAATTGCACCATTTAATAAGTAGTGCTACTTACTATTTAAAGGTAAAAAAGCTTACTTTTCCTTGGTGTATCGATGCACTTATAATTAAGGGCAATTCAATTGAACTTATTGAAAATATTACGATTTAAAAGGAGTTTTGATATATAATAAAATAAAAAGAGTTTAAATGCAACTAAGTAAAGAGCAATTAGAGTTTTTCAATGAAAATGGATTTTTGCTTTTAAAAGGCTTTGCCAATCCTAAAGAGTGCGATATTATCAAAGATATCGCAAAAGTGCATCTAAAATATGCAATTGAACCAATTGAAACAGAATATGAATATATTGGCATAGAAAAAGAAGAGTACAAAAAAACAATACGTCGTCTTCGACAAGTGTATGATAGAGATATTGTTTTTCAAAAGTGGATGAAAAATAAACAAATCTATCCTATTTTAGAGCAAGTTTTACAAGATAAACCCATTTTAATCACTGCTCATCACAATTCAATTATGACAAAAATGCCAAAAACTTCCACAAAAACACGTTGGCATCAAGATATTCGATATTGGCGTTATGATGGCGATAATTTAGTAAGTATCTGGCTTGCTCTTGGTAAAGAGACTCAAGAAAATGGTGTTTTAGAGTTCATTCCTAAAAGTCATAAGATGAAATTTAGCAAAGAAGCTTTTGATGAAAAACTTTTCTTTAGAGAAGATTATGAGCCAAACAAGCCTTTAATTCAGAGCAAAGTCTCTTTTAATTTAGACAAAGGTGATGTTGTGCTTTTTCATGCGAAAACTTTGCATCAAGCAAATGCCAATATGAGTAGTGAACCAAAAATCTCTTTTGTTTATACAATCAAGGCAAAATCAATCAAAGCACTTCCAAATACAAGAAGTGCCGCTTTTAAAGAGATAGAGTTAGGAGAGTAAATGCATATTCGGTCTCCAAAAGTTCAGTTTCTATTTTGGCTTGCCTTTTTTAGTGTAATGTTTTTTTTGCTCTTTCTTGCTGTTGGAGTGCAATATTTTCTTTTAAATCACAATCCTCCTCAAAGTGCAATCTATTTAGAATTTATTCTTTTTGGCTTTTTAATTTTGCTCAATCTTGCTGGCACCTTCATTGCAATTATGATTGATAATAAATTTTATTACCGCTTTTTTGGTGTTTTTACAATATTTATGCTTGGAGTTTTACTTTTTGTAAGAGCTAAATTTGATTAAATGACAACTCTTTTTATATTTGGCTTAAGTGCAGTAGTAATCTCATAACTTATAGTATTAAAATGTTTTGCAACAATTTGAGCATTATTAAAAATACAAACTTCATCTTTGCTACTTTCTAATGTAATAAAATCCATCGACACACGCCCTAAAATTGGTAAACCTTCAGCAGTTATTAAAGGCTTTTTGCTATTACCTCGAAAGAGCCCATGCCCATACCCAACATCATAGGTTGAGACTATCATATCTCTTGGAGCGATAAAATCGCCCCCATATCCAACACGCTGCCCTTTATAGAGTTTTCTCGAACTTACACGCTTTGCCCAAAGGCTAAGCACTGGCTTTAGCTTAGTCTTTTCAAAAAGAGGTGGCAATTCATTATATCCATATATTGCAATGCCAACTCGTGCAATATCTTCGCTAAAACTTTTAGTTCGTAAAAGTGCAGCAGAGTTAAAGCTATGAAAGCGAACTCTAAAGCCAAAAGCTTTAATTTGCTCTTTTACTTTTTCAAAGTTTTTCATTTGCCAAAAAAGCTCACTGCTAAGTTCATCTGCACTTTTAAAATGCGTAAAGGCTCCAAAAAAGTTAAGCTCTCGTTTTTTAATAATTTCAAGAGCTTTTGTAAGCTCATCTAAAGCAATGCCATTTCTATGCATACCTGTATCAATTTTAAGCTCAATTTTTGCATTTTTAGGAACAGCTTTTAAAGCCTCTAAAGAAGTTATAGCAAAAGAAAAGCGCGGATGATAAAAGGGAGTATCGTGTAAAATTAAAATATTTTCAAAAAGATGCTCAATCTTCTTTACCTCTTTAATGCTAATAACAACAGCTTCTTTTAGCCCAAACTCAAAAGCTAAAGCAGCCATCTCTTCTAAACCATGCCCATAGGCATTATCTTTTAAAACGGCTGCAATTTTAGTTTTATCGCCACTTTTTAAGCTTAATTGTTTAAGATTGTAAAAAAAATTTTCTTTATTTATTTTAATATATGCCATGGTGCAATTATACTAAAAAGGGTTTAAATTGAATTGGATTATTATAAGTAAAATAGTAGCTGCAATCTTGACTTTTATTATTTTTTATCTCATTTTTAAAGAACTCAAAGATATGATTCGCCGCGACAAAGCGGGTGAAAAATCTAAAAAGTGTGAGCTTGATTAATGAGACGATTAAAAGCTGAATGGGAGTATCAAAATGTAGTGCTTATGGCACTGCCTCATAAAAATACCGATTGGGTTAATGTTGGTTTAGAAGAAGCAACAGCTACCTTTAGAAAAATTGCTCAAGCCATTGGCTATTCGCAAATGGTTTATTTATTAGTTGATGATGTAAAAGAAGCCAAAAAACATTTTTGTTCAACCCATAATATTATCTTTATAGAGGCTCAATATAACGATACTTGGACAAGAGATTATGGACCTTTAAGCATTGAAGAAGATGGAGTAAAAAAACTACTTGATTTTACTTTTAATGGCTGGGGTGGCAAGTTTGAAGCCACTTTGGATAACCAAATAAACACCTTTTTGCACAGCAAAGGCTTTTTTGGCAAAACTGCAATGGAACATATCGATATAGAGCTTGAAGGTGGGGCCATTGAGAGCGATGGAGCTGGAACAGTTTTGACAACAAAATCTTGCCTTCTAAATCCCAATAGAAATGGTGGGCTTAGCCAAAAAGAAGCTGAAACACTTTTAAAACATTATTTAGGTGCTACAAGAGTGCTTTGGATAGAAAATAGTTATCTTGAAGGTGATGATACAGACGGACATATTGATATGTTGGCTCGATTTGTTTCAAAAGATACAATTACTTACATCAAATGTGAAGATAGCCAAGATAGCCACTATAAAAGTTTACTTGAGATGGAAAAGGAGTTAAAACATTTAAAACAAACAAATGGTGCGCCTTATAATTTAGTGCCACTTCCTTTTCCTGAACCAAAATATAAAGATAATTTTCGCCTTCCTGCAAGCTATGCAAACTTTTTAATTACCAATAAATCAGTGCTTTTTCCAACATACCAAAGTCCAAAAGATAAAGAGGCTCATACAATTTTTAAAAAACTTTTTCCAGATAAAGAGATTATCCCTATTCCTTGCCTTAAGCTTATTGAGCAAGGCGGAAGTTTGCATTGCTCAACAATGCAAGTGAGTTTTTAGCAATATTGAAGGAGAAACAATGCAAACAATAAAAGCTGCAGCGATTCAAATGAGTTATAAAGGTTCAAAAGAAGCAATGCTAAAAGCAACATCTCAAAAAATCAAAGAGGCTACGCAAAAAGGCGCACAACTTGTTGTTTTACAAGAGTTGCATCAAAGTGAATATTTTTGCCAAAGTGAAGATACAAAATTTTTTGATTATGCCAAAGATTTCCAAAAAGATGTAGCCTTTTGGGCCAATATTTCAAAGGAGTTTGATATTGTTTTAGTAGCTTCACTTTTTGAACAGCGCGCTCCAGGACTATATCATAACAGCGCTGTTGTTTTTGACAAAGGCAAAATTGCTGGCAAATATCGAAAAATGCATATTCCAGATGATCCTGGCTTTTATGAGAAATTTTATTTTACTCCGGGTGATCTTGGATTTGAACCAATTTCTACAAGCATAGGAGTTCTTGGAGTGCTTGTGTGCTGGGATCAATGGTTTCCTGAAGCTGCAAGAATTATGGCACTTAAAGGTGCTGATATTTTAATCTATCCAACAGCAATTGGCTGGTTTGATAGCGATAAAGAAGATGAAAAGCAAAGACAGCTTGAAGCCTGGATTACCATTCAAAGAGCGCATGCTATCGCAAATGGCTTGCCACTTATTAGTTGTAATCGCTGTGGCTTTGAAAAAGATAGTTCTGGCGTGCTTGAAGGAATCAGATTTTGGGGAAATTCATTTATTTGTGGACCACAAGGAGAGTTTTTAGTAAGAGCAGGAGTTGAAGAAGAGATTTTAATAGCTGAGATTGATTTTTCAAAAAGTAAGGCAGTACGCGACATTTGGCCATTTATGCGCGATAGAAGAGTTGAATATTATCATTGTTTAAATAAAATTTTTTGTGATGATTAAAAGGGAGTGTTAAAATAAGCTTTTTTTTGAATGTCTTATAAGATTAAAATATCCATATAATCTTTATTACAAAAACTCTTTTAATTCTCTTCTAATTTTTTGACTCTCATTATTTATATATCCTCTAAATACTCACTCTCTTTATATCCTCCTAAAAAATCCGTTTTTTTAAACTCTTCTTGCATAAATTAAATTTGATTAAACATCTCATTCTTTTTAAGTTATTATCAAAATTTTCCAACACTTACAGTTAAACTTTATAGTTTGTCATATCTGCTTGTGTTATTTAGCCATTTTTTATACTACCCTTTATATCGCTGATTATTTTCTTTGTAACACTTAACAGTTCTTCTAAATGATTGTTACAAATTTCAAAAATTGTTTCAGCATCTATTTGAAAATAGTGATGAGATAAAATATCTCTTACTCCTTTAACACTTTTCCAATCAATTGTTGGATAGTTGGGTAATAATGCATTATTAGTAAGCCTATCAATTTTTTTAAACCCCTCTCCAATAGCAATGAGTCGCATTGAAATACTATCAAGCTTCTCTAAGCCATCCTCTTCTAAAAAATCATCACTACTTTTTATTGTTTTAAATCGATTCAAAATAAGCTCGATAGAAAAAACAATATCTTCCAATGTAGAAAGGAGCACCAATTCTTTATCAGACATAATATATATCCTTTTCTATCATTTGAAGCAAAAGGGGTTTGATATGTTTATGTTTGCGTATCAAATCTACTTTTTTCCCTAAATCCTCTTCTATTTGCTGTTTTAATCCCATTAATTTAAAAAAATCTGGCTTCATCTGAACAAATATATCTATATCACTATCCTCTCTTGCCTCATTTCTTGCATAAGAGCCAAAAAGACCTATTTTTTCAACACTATATTTTTGCATAAATTCATTTTTATGTTTTTTTAGGTAACGAAGAATAGTTTCTTTATTCATGTTTAGCTCCTTCAGCCTATTTAATTATAGCATAATTTACAATCTATTAAAGCTTTTTTGCTTTCATTAATCTTAAATAACCCTTAAAATAGACTTTTTGCTCAAACTCTTTAAAGCCTTCTTTGCTAAGCATCTCTTGCAAATTTCGCTCAATAAAATCTTGAGCAAGAGGACATTCTAAAAATAAAATTGGAATTCTTATATAAAAAGGAGCAGCTTCAATATCAAACTCATTAAAATCTAAAATTGCTAAAGTTCCACCCTTTTTCAGTAGTTTTTTGGCATTTTGTAAAATTTTTTCTCTATTTTTTTGTTCAAAGCCATGAAAAACAAATGATAAAAATACAACATCAAAAGCATTTTCTTGCTTTACCTCCTCTAAAATGGAAGAAGGCTCTAAAATGATATTATCAAAGTTTTTTGCTTTTTGCAAAAACTGCTCTTGCATCTCTTTACCAATTTCAAATCCAACAATTTTTCCTTCTTTTCCTATATATTGACGCATCAAAAGCGCATTTTGTCCAGTTCCAGCCCCAAAATCAGCAATATAGTCTCCTTTTTTTAAACCCAAATCTTTAATTGCTTGCCAAATAAAACCTTTATACCATCCAAAAGTAAGCACATTAATTAATATATCATAATATTTGGCTTCAAATCCTTTTAGCGCAACTTTGGAGTTTTCTTGAATGTAAGCTCTATTTTGCAATGCTAAAAGTCCCTTTTCAAGACATCTCAAATCCAAAGAAAATGGAGGCACCTTTTGCATATAGCTACAATACTCCTCTTTGTAATCTTTTATTAGCTCTGGCTCTTCAATAATTAAAACAAAGCCAAAAGCAGAAGATAGCGCAAGTAATGCAGCCAAAATTGCTACTAAATTGTTGCTAATAAGAGCCAAAGCAAATGGCAAAAGCCCAATACCATGATGCATCGGATGGCGCATACAAGAATAAATTCCTTCATTTGTTAGTTTATTGGGAATAAAAGAGTCTCTTGGTTCTTTGTGAGCATATTTTTTCAGTGTTTTACCAGCAATTATTATTAAAGCTAAGGCATAAAGAGTAAGCAAGACTCCTAAAATTGTTAAAAAAGCTCCTGCAATACCTTCTATTTTAATTGAAAAGCTAACTGAAATAAACAAAATAAAAGCATAAATAAAAAGCCAAAAAAGAGCCTTTTTTTGCATAAAAAAACTCCTTTCTTTTTTATCTTACTCTACCAAAAAGCGCCTTAAAAGCTTACTTTTTAGCCACTTTTGGGTATAATAATAATAACTTATAAATGGAGTTGTGTATGAGTGATTATGGTGCAAGTAATATTAAAGTCCTAAAGGGACTTGAAGCAGTTCGAAAACGCCCAGGAATGTATATTGGAGATACTTCCATTAAAGGGCTTCATCATTTAATCTATGAAGTTGTTGATAATTCAATTGATGAAGCAATGGCTGGCTTTTGCGATTATATTAAAATAACCCTAACGCAAGATGGCTCAGCTATTATTGAAGATAATGGACGCGGAATTCCTGTGGCAATTCATCCAACCGAAAAGATTCCAGCAGCAACTGTTGTTTTAACTGTGCTTCATGCTGGAGGAAAGTTTGATAAAAATACCTATAAGGTAAGTGGTGGACTTCATGGTGTAGGAGTTTCTGTTGTAAATGCGCTTTCAAAAAAACTTCATCTAAAAATTTACCGAGATGGCGCAATTCATGAGCAATGGTTTGAACGTGGAGTGCCTGTAACTGAGCTTGAAGTAACTGGAAAAACAAAAAAAACTGGAACTATTATTGAATTTTGGCCTGATGAAGAGATTTTTACAGAAAGTGTTGAATTTAAAAAAGAAATTCTTGCAACGCGATTTAAAGAGCTTGCCTATTTAAATCCAAATATTACAATTGAATTTGTTGATGAGCGAGATGGCACAAAAGAAAAGTTTCATTTTGAAGGTGGCATCAAACAATTTGTCAAAGATTTGCAAAAAAAAGAACCACTCTCAAATGCACAACTTTTCAAAGGCAAAGCAGATGATATTGAGATGGATATTGCCTTTTTATATCAAAATAGCGATAGAGACAAAGTTTTAAGCTTTGTTAACAATATTCGAACCATTGAAGGTGGAACGCATGAATCTGGCTTTAGAGCTGGGCTTACAAGAGCAATTTCAAATTATATTTCTAAAAATGCAAGTGCAAAAGAAAAAAATATAAAAATTAGCGGTGATGATACAAAAGAAGGGCTTGTTGCAGTTGTAAGTGTAAGAGTACCAGAGCCGCAATTTGAAGGCCAAACAAAAGGGAAGCTTGGAAGCTCTTATGTGCGCCCTCTTGTGCAAAAATTTACTTATGAGCAAGTGAGCAAATATTTAGAAGAAAATCCAATTGAAGCAAAAGCAATTATGAATCAAGTTTTGCTTGCTGCAAAAGGGCGTGAAGCGGCAAAACGAGCAAGAGAGTTGGTTAAACGCAAAGATTCTATGAGTGTAGGAACGCTTCCTGGTAAACTTGCCGATTGCCAAAGTAAAGATCCAAGTATAAGTGAGCTTTATTTGGTTGAGGGAGATAGTGCTGGTGGGAGTGCTAAGCAAGGAAGAGACAGAGTCTTTCAAGCTATTTTACCACTTAAAGGAAAAATCTTAAATGTTGAAAAAGCGCGCCTTGATAAGATTTTAAAATCTGATGAGATAAAAAATATGATAACAGCGCTTGGTTGCGGTATAGGTGAAGATTTTAATGAGGAGAAACTAAGATATCACAAAATTATTATCATGACAGATGCTGATGTTGATGGAAGCCACATTCAAACACTGCTTATGACCTTTTTCTTTCGATATTTGCGTCCAATTATTGAAAAAGGGTATTTGTATATTGCCCAACCACCCCTTTATCGATATAAAAAAGGAAAAAATGAAACCTATTTAAAAGATGATAAAGCGCTTAAAGAGTTTTTAATTGAAAAAGGAATCGATTCAATCAATATAACAACACTTGGAAGAGAAGATTTAAAATCACTCTTTAGACTTGTTGGATATTACCAATTAGCTCTAAATGAGCTTGATAAGCGTTTTTCATTGAGTGAAGTGTTGCGTCTTTTAATTGAAAATCCAGATTTGATTAGCAAAAATAATGAAGAGCTTGCTAAAATTTTAGAAGAGCATATTGCTTCTTTGGGATATAATATTTTAAATAAAATAGTAAATGAAGAAAAATTACACTATTATATCCAATCAAACGAAGGGCTTGAAGAGCTAATTATTGATGATGAACTCTTTAGCAATCCACACTATAATGAAGCTGTTTATATCTATCAAAAGATAAAAGAGTATCTCAATGAAGAGCTTATGCAAAGAGATTTGCTTGAGGATTTAAAAACAATCGAAGAAAATGCAAAAAAAGGAGCTTATATCCAACGCTACAAAGGGCTTGGAGAGATGAATCCAGAACAACTTTGGGAAACAACAATGGATCCGCAAAATAGAAGGCTTTTGAGAGTTAAAATTGAAGATTTCGATAATGCTGATGATGTTTTTAGCCTCTTTATGGGTGATGAGGTTGAACCACGAAGAGAATATATTCAAAAACATGCAAAAGATGTAAAACATTTAGATGTGTAAGGAATAAAAATGAAATATGGCGAAAAAGAGATAGTTGAATTTGATATTAACAAAGAAGAAAATTTTTGGCCAAATAAAAATAAAAAAAATTATGTTATAGATATAGAATTACCTGAGTTTACTTGCAAATGTCCAAGATCTGGCTATCCTGACTTTGCAAAGATTAAAATATCTTACATCCCAGATGAAAAGGTAATTGAGCTAAAAGCCCTCAAACTTTACATTAACTCTTTTGCCTCACGTTACATTAGCCATGAAGATAGTGCAAATGAGATTTTTGATACACTTTATAATAAATTAAAGCCAAAATGGATGAAATTAGTTGCAGATTTTAACCCTCGAGGTAATGTGCACACTGTTATAACAATTGATAGCGATAAGATGTAACTACTCCCTTATTATCGCTTTACTCTTTCTATCTAAAAGTTACTACTACCTAAAAATCCAACTAAAAATATAATATTTTGTTAGATTTTTTCTCTTAAAGTTTAAATTAATGTTATAATATCTTATCTTGATTGTTTAAAGGAGAAAAACAATGAGTAAATTAGATGAAAAAATTGCCCTCTATCAAGAGGAAAATAAAAAACTGGGACTTGGAATGAGTGATGAGTATATTGCAAATATTGCAAAATCACTTGGTCCTGCCATTTATAGAGCCGATACTGAAATTGTAGCTTGTGGCGATAAAAGTGAACTTGACAGAATTAGAAACAACTTTTTAAAGAAAAAATTAGGTCTTGATAAACCAAATGAAGAGCTTGATGCAATGCTTAAAAAAGTTTGTGAAAAACTTGGAACTAGTAACAGAAGAAAATATAGAGCTCTTTTTTATGGTTTATTAGCAATAGAAGCAGGTAAAGCAGATATTTATTCATAACCTTTTTCAAATATTACCTATTAGCTGTACTAAAGTTTTCCTACACTACAATATAAAAAAAGTTAGTGTAGGAGATGTAAGTGAAACATAATATTTTATTGATTGGTTTTATGGGTGTTGGGAAAGGAACAACTGCCAGAGCTTTTGCAAAAAAATATGGCATTTATAATATTGATACAGATGATTTAATTGAATCAAAAGAGAATCGAAAAATTAAAAAAATTTTCGAAAAGGAAGGTGAGGAATATTTTAGAGCATTAGAACAAGAAACAGCAAATTGGCTTGAAAAATGTGTTAAAGGAACACTCATAAGTTGCGGGGGAGGCTTTTACAAAGTTAAAAATCTAAAAAAAATTGGTAAAGTTGTCCTACTTGATGCTTCGTTTGAATGGATTTATAATCGCTTGAAAAATGCCAAAAATGCAAAAGCTAAACTTGCAAAAAGACCACTTTTTAAAGATATTAAAAAAGCAAAAGAGCTTTATAAAAAACGATCAAAAGAGTATAAAAAAGTAGCTGATTATATTATCAATGTAGAAGATAAAACACTTAAAGAGATTCTTAAAGAACTTGCCAAAATTGCCAAGTTGAATTAAATTTATCCATCCTTCACTCTTTTTCTTCTTTATCTATCAATAAATTTAAAATATGAATTTTTTTTATTAAATTTATTTAAAGAGAGGATTAATCCTCTCTTCTTGCAAGAAGTAAGAAAGCAAGAATTGTAAGGAAGCCTCCAAAGAGATTGAATGCACTAGCACTTGTTTTTTTGTAATTTTGTGGATGTACTTTGTAATCATCACAATCACA
>JALVTH010000065.1 GCA_027036015.1 Campylobacteraceae bacterium | reverse complement strand
TTTTTTTGTTTTTTTTTCAAGCTTTTCTTTTGCGTTTTTTGTTGCATTGTTTTCACTGCTTTTTTTACTTTTTTTATGTGATTTTTTTTGAGTTTTTTTACTTTTTTCTTTTTTTGTTTTTTTAGATGACTTTACTTTGGTACTATTTTTTACATCATTTAAAATATTTTGTGCAATCTTTTCTCCAATTCCTGGAACCTTTGTTAAATCTTCTTTTGTTTTTAATTTATGCGTTTTTCTATATTTAATAATAGCTTCGGCTTTTTTCTCGCCAACTCCTTTAATTTGCATCAACTCCTCTTTTGATGCACTTTGAGGATTAAGCGCAAAAAGTGCAACTGTTGCCAATATGAAACTAATAAATAACTTTTTCATGTTCTATCCTTTAGTCTCTTTGTTCTCTTAAAAAAGTTGGTGTATCCCAATATCCTTCGTTATCTGCCCCAACTACTCTACTATTATACGCTCTAGCACTTCTAACAGCAATGGTTCTTGGCTCAATTCTTCTTCTTGTCCCACCATTTGTTGGAGTTCCTTCACTTGGAGCTTGAACACTCTCTTTTTCAAAACCAGTAGCAATAATTGTCATAGAAACTTCATCTTCTGGTAAAGAGTCATTTGTTGTTGTACCAAAAATTACAAATGCATCTTCATCTGCATACTCTTCAATATAACTCATCGCCTCAGAAATTTGCATTAATGGAAAATCTGGATGGATATTAAAATGAACCAAAATTCCTCGTGCACCTTTAATTGAAATATCTCCAAGTAATGGTGAATTAATTGATTGAACTGTTGCATCATATGCTGCATTTTGACCATTTGCTTTCCCAACGCCCATTAATGCCATTCCCTTATGGCTCATAACAGTTTTTACGTCTGCAAAGTCAAGGTTAATGTCACTTGGTGAGTGTGAAATAATAACATTTGAAATTCCAGAAACTGCTTGCGCTAAAATATCGTCAACTAATTTAAAACTCTCTTTAATGCCCAAATTTTTATCAACTACACTAAGAAGTCTCTCATTTGGAATTACGATAATTGAATCACACTCTTTCTTAAGCTCCTTTAAACCTTCTTCGGCTAATTTAATTCTTTTTCTTCCTTCAAATTTAAAAGGAGTTGTCACTACGCCAACTGTTAAAGCACCAACTTCTTTTGCAGCTTGCGCAACAATTGGAGCCGCCCCCGTTCCAGTTCCACCACCAAGACCTGCTGAAATAAATACTAAATCTGCTCCATTTACTGCATCTTTTAATTCATCGTACGATTCAAGTGCAGACTCTCTTCCTTTTTCTGGCACCATACCACAACCTCTCCCTCTGGCTACATTTTTGCCTATTTGAATTTTATATGGTGCCAATGAACTATCAAGAGCTTGTGCATCAGTATTTGCAACGATTAGCTCAATTCCATGAATATTTTGCTCTACCATGTGGTTAATCATATTACCACCGCCACCACCAACACCTATTGCTTTAATAATGGCTCCTTCACTTGGAGCAAGTGGTGATTCACCTCCTACTACTTCTACCTCTGGTACCTCAATATTTTTCATCACATCTCCTTCTTAAAATAGTTGTTTTATCCAGTTAATAACTCTTGTTTTAAGATCACTCTTACCTTCATCAATACCGGGTAAATCGTCAAAAACTATTACGTCACTCTCTTTACTTGAGTGATCGTCATAGCTTTGTCTCCCCTGTGACTCTTCGCTTTTTGAGTGAGAACTAAGTTTAATGTTGCTTAAACTATCAATACTTTCCTCCTTTTGATGAAGTAATCTTTTTTTATTGTCAATTTCATATTGCGTATTAAATCCAGCTTTATAAAGTAAAAGCCCAATAACGGTTGCATTTGCTGGATCGTTTAATTCTTCAAAAAGTCCTTTTAATTGCGTTGGCATTCCAATTCGAACTGAAAGTCCTGGGAAAATTGCTTGAGCAAACTCTCTTAAATTTTTTAATTTTGTCATTCCTCCAGTTAAAATAACGCCTGAACCAATAATGTCTCTGTATCCACTCTTTTCTAAAGAAGAAGCAAGCACTGCTAAAAGTTCATCAACGCGCGCAACGATAACATCTTGTACAACTTTTAAAGGAATTTCATTTTTATTGTTATTATCACCAATGATTGGTAGCTCTAAAATATCATCATTAATTTCAATAACATCTCCATACTCTTTTTTTACTTCTTCGGCAACTTCAAGTGGAGTATGCAAAGCAATTGAGATATCATTTGTAATATGATCTGAACCTACTGGCAAATAGGTATTATAACGCAGTGAATGTCCTTTAAAAACACTTAAAGAACTTGTTTGTCCACCTAAATCTAAAATTGCAACGCCTAAAGTTTTTTCATCATTAGTCATTGTTGCAATAGCAGAAGCATAACTATCAAGTACAATTGCTTCAATCTCAAGTCCAGCAGAAATAATTGCTTTTTTAAGATTGTTCAAGCTTGATTTTTGCGCCATAACAATATGAGCTTCAACTTCCATACGACTAGCATTCATATTATAAGGATCTTCAATATTTGATTGTTCATCAACTTTAAAGTTGTATGGTAAAACGTGTAAAACTTCATAATCTTTTGGGATTTCAGCATTATATAAAGCCGTCTCCATCACTCTTTGAATCTCTTTAATAGTGATATCTCGCTGAGGAATATTTACAATACCAATTGAGTTAATACTTTTGGTATATGCGCTTGAAATTGAAACTACAGCACTGTGAATATTATTTCCTGCAATTCTTCTTGCATCACTTACTGCTTTTCTAATAGATTTAGAAGCTAAATCGATATTAGTAATGATGCCTTTTTTTACTCCTTGTGATTTAGCATAACCATGTCCTAAAACTTTAATTTCATTAAATTCGTCAATTTCTGCAATGACCGCTTTTGTAGTAATTGAACCAATATCGATTGCTAAGATTGTCTTACTCACTGAAGATCCTTTACAAAACTTTCTATTTTATATTTTTTTGAAAGTTCTTGAATTAAATTTTGTGTTAATTCACTACTTTTAATATTTTCTATCTCTTTATCTTGAACTAAAGAGCTTTTTTTATCTAATAGTTTTTGATCTACAATCTTATAAGCAATAATAGCATCTTTTAAGGCTATAGTGCCATTTTTATGACTATTTGCAAATATTTTTTTTGTCACTTTTAAACTTTCTTGAGGAGTAAGTTTATCTAAGATACTAAACGAAGATAAACTTAAATACTCTTTACTACTTAAAGTCAACTTTTTGTCATCTTGTAAATACTCTTTTGCTTTTGCAAGCATTGCTTTTTTCTGCTTTTGCTTAAGATACTCTTTTTCTACCAACTCTTTTGCTTCTTTATAACTCATTGGTTTTGGATTAAGAACTTTTTCTAATTTAATTGTGACGTAACTATTTTTTATTGCTTGTGGTCGTAATACATCACCCTCTTTTGCACTTAATATTTTTTGCCATACCTCTTTTGGAAAGATTGTATCATTTATGGCTACAATTTTTTCTTCATCAGCTTGAATTTTCCCTTTTTTAAATCTTGCTCGCTCAACTGCAGCTTGCGTTTTTAATTTTTTTAATATAAGAGCATTTTTTACTTTTTCTTTCACTTTATCAAAAGCTAATACTTTCCCATTTTTATCGGTAAATTCAAAACTATTTTGCTCATAATAGCTTTTTAACTCTTTTTCACTAAAATTGATATCGTTTGCTTTTGTCCAATGCAAAGCAACTGTAAATTTTTTAGGCGTTAAAAAATCTAATTTATGTTTTTGCCAAAACTCCTTGAGTTTATCTTCATTGACACTTACGTTAACATCATTTTTTGTAATAATGGCATATTTAATTTTGTCTCCAATTAAAAAGCTCGATTTAACTACCTCTTTTTCAAAATCTAAAGGTTTAACATTTAAAAGTGTAAAAAGTTTTTTGACAGTTAAATCATCTCGTAAAATTGCTTCAAACTCTTTTGGCTTTAATCCTTGATTTCTTAGAAAGGTTTCATAAATCGTTTTATCAAAATTTCCATTTTTGTCTTTAAAATAAGGATACGAAGCTATCTCTTTTGCCACCTCTTCATCACTTACTACTATTCCATACTCTTTTGCCAAATTCAAAAAAAGCGCTTGCGTAATTAAATTTTGATAAACAATTCTTGTAAGTCCTAATTTCTTAGCAATTTCTCTATCGAAATTTTTTCCAAATTTTTGAGCATATTGATTATATAAATTAGAATAAGTATATTGATATTTTAATTTAGAAATTGCAACATCTCCTACTTTTGCAATGGAACTTGCCCGTGTTCCAAAATGCATACTTCCCCATCCAACGGCTCCAGCTCCAATAAAAGCAATCGTTGCAACCCAAATTGTAATAACTAAATATTTATTATGTCTTTGCATCCAAGAAATCATTAACTTTAACCTTTAAACCCAAAATTACCTACTAACCATTTAAGCTATTGTAACGAAAATCATATTAATTAATGTTTAGATTGACACTTGTTTGTAAAATTATTTTACACTTTTTTTAATTTAAAAATAAAAAACAGAAAAAGCCTATTTAAGGC
>JALVTH010000064.1 GCA_027036015.1 Campylobacteraceae bacterium | reverse complement strand
CAATAAAACAAGCCAAATGTGATTAAGTGTGTTATCAATGCTTTTTAAGGTGTTTATTAATTCAATAGTTAAGTGTTTGTCCATAAAAAATCCTTAAAAATATTTTCCCACACTCAACAGCTAATTATAGCGAGATGATTGAAAGTGTAATGTTAAGTGAGGGGATGGAAAGGAAGAAAATGAATATTGAGAGAATTTTAAATAAAAAAAACAAAGCAATTATAGAAGCTAAAAAGATTTTAGGAGAAGATAAACTAAAAGAGCTTTTAGAAGCTGGAATTGTGCCTGTGGAGTGGGAAGTTTATAAAAGCAATACAAAAAGAAGGTGTGAGGCTTTAAAAAAGATTAGGGAGATTGTAACTTCTCCCACTCTGATAAATCCATTGGAAGAGGAGTTGATAGAGTAATTTCAAAAGGCAAGTCATATTCAGTATCAAGATTAAATACATCATCAGCGGCAGACTCAGGAGAGTGATAATATCCTAATTTATCCCAAGTTCCATCTTCCATATGAATAGATAAAAGCCAGCCGTTGGAAGTTTTAGCTATTCTGAAATAGCCATCGTCAAATTTCCAAAAATACATTTTAACTCCTTTTCAAAATTATCCCCTCACTTAACATTATACCAAGCTCTTTGAAAACAAAGCCCCTTCCGAGCCAAAGGGGTGGTAAGAGACACAGCCGAGGCAGGGTGAAGGCTGTGTTAAAGAAGTTTAAAAAGTCCAATAATGATTAGGGCTATACCTATTACATCAAAAAGAATTCCTATAAAAATAGGTTCTCTTTTGTAAGTATAGCCTTTTGGAATTTTTAAAGTTGGGCTTTTACCTTGAATTTCTTCTGAAAATGGATTGTAAAAGACTATGTTGCCTATGTGGTAATCAGTAACTTTTTTATGATTAGCACCTTCTCCAATACCGACAAATAAAAATCCAATAGAAATTAAAAAACCGGCTTGTGGATTAATGATTGTTATTACTTTTGCGCCAAAGAGTATTGCAAATATAAAACTTGTGATTATGAGCATATTCCACCACCTTTTCTTATCAAGATTGTCAAGCCAAGAAAACATTTAGGTGGTCCCTCCTTTCGAAGCGCTTTTAAAATTATAACACAGGAGGGACTTCGTAAATGTTTTTAAAAGGAGAACATATGGAAGCACAAAAAGAAGTTCAGCAAATTTATGTAAATCAAGCGGAAGCTGCAAAAATCTTAGGAGTCGCACTTCCTACGATAAAAAAATGGAGAAAGGTTTACGCTGATTTTCCAAAACCACGAAAAGTTAGCCAATCGGCTGTCTTTTTTAAAAAAGATGAAATTATTGAGTGGATGGAAAAAAGGAGAGTGGAATGAAAAATAAAAGCTATTTGACATTGAAATATCGTCTTAAATTAGCAGAAGCGGCAAATAAGCAACTAAGAAAACAATTAAAAAGGATGAAAGATGTGGTTAGCAATATGGATTGGGATAATGCTGATAACACCATTTGCACTGCTAAAAGCGTATGAGTTATACAAGGTCAAGAAAAACAAAAAGTGGAGTGATGAGCCAATCGAGCATATAGATTTGTGGGAATACCCATCAAATATTTATAAAAGGAGATGAAAATGAAATATCAAGTATTTTTAAAAGTTAAAAATAAAAATCAAATGTGCAGCAGAACTGTTGAAGCAAAAAACGAAAACGAGGCAAAAATCAAAGCCTTAAACGAGGCTAAAGAGCTTTATGGGCTTGATTTTGCTGTGTTTAAAATATTTAAAGGTTAAGCAATGAGTATTTTACCAAATGGAGAAAAAAATATCAATTTAAAAGATGTAGTAACAAGAGCAATTCTAAATAAAGAAAAATGGGACAGAAGTAAATTTGTGGGAGCAAGTGAAATAGCTGATTGTCCTTTAAAAATTTATTTTAACAAAATAGGCAAAAGTAAATTTAAAGGTAATGGTAAAACAGAAAGAGGAAGAGCTATTGAGATAGCTTTAATCTCTTTGCTTAAAAAAGGCGGACTTGACATTAGATACCACGATGGACATGTGAATCATCAAAAAGAAATCAAACATCCTGATTTTCCCGTTATGGTCCATCCTGATGGGATTATCTACCAAAACAATAAACCTTATGCAGTTTTAGAGGTTAAAAGCGTTGGGAGTGAATATTTCAGAAAAATTAAAGAGCCTTTAAATTCTTGGGTTGTGCAGGCAAGATTTAACGCTTATATGGCTGGGCTTAAAAAAGCAGTTTTGGTTGCTGTTAATGCAAGTGATTTAGAGGATATAAAAGAGTGGGAATTTGAGGCAATGGATGAGATAGAAGCACTTGCACTGCTTGAAAAAGCAAAGAAGATAATGACAGCAGTTGAAATGGAGATAGAACCATTTGCAGAACCGAGCGAGGATAGATGCAAGTGGTGCGAATTTAAAAATGAATGCAGTAATGTATGGATGCCTAATGAAGAGGCAAAAGAAAAAGAGGTTGAGACAGATGAAGTAAAAGATGCTCTTGAAAAATTAAAAAAAGCAAAAGAACTAAAAGATGAGGCAAAAGAATTAGAAACTGAAGCAAAAGCACAAATTCTAAACACTGCAAAAAAATATGGAGCGGCAAAATTAAGAAGTGGTGATTTAATAGCAATAGTTGAAACAAGAAAAGGCAGAGTGACAATAGATACAAAAAAACTTTTTGCAGAACATCCTGAAATAGATAAAAGCAAATATGAAAAAACTGGAAAACCTGTTGTAGCAATAAAATTAAAGGAGGCAAAATGAGTAATTTAGTTCCACAAAATTTTACAGAGAGAATGCAATATTGTGAAGTTTTAGCAAAAAGCAATTTAGTCCCAAAAGATTTTAGAGGGAAACCAGAAGATATTTT
Source organism: Campylobacteraceae bacterium (assembly GCA_027036015.1). Lineage (GTDB taxonomy): Bacteria > Campylobacterota > Campylobacteria > Campylobacterales > Sulfurovaceae > JAADEQ01. The sequence continues at coordinate 1,729 of JALVTH010000064.1, read as the reverse complement.
AGTTGCAATTGATTTTGGATATATGATAGGCCTTAACCCTATGCAAGCACTTACAAATATTGCTGTTATAAATGGAAGACCATCAATTTGGGGTGATGCAGCTCTTGCGCTTGTAAAAGCAAGCGGGAAACTTGAATATATAAAAGAGTATTTTGAAAATGATAATACTGCAGTTTGTGAAGTTAAAAGAAAGGATGAGCCAGTTGCTGTTATTAGAAAATTTAGCCTTGAAGATGCAAAACAAGCCGGGCTTTTAAATAAAGGTGGAACTTGGAAACAATATCCTAAAAGAATGCTTCAAATGAGAGCGAGAAGCTGGGCATTAAGAGATGCTTTTCCTGATGTATTAAGCGGTATTGCTATTGCAGAAGAAATGCAAGATGCAGAAATAGTTGAAGAAACTCAAAAAAGTGAAATTAATGCACAGCCTGTTTTGCCTAAGAAAGAAGAACCTCTTTATAAGATAGTAGGTAATCTATTGCTTGAAAAATTTAAAGATAAAGACCAAATGAAAATCTTTGTAAGACAGGTGCTTGACTTGCCTGAGGATGTAGAACTTAAAGGCAAATATTTGCAAAATCTTACAGAAGATGAATTAAAAAGACTTAAGACAGCACTTGAAGAGAAAATATCTTATCAAGAAGAATTGAAACTTCAAGCCGAAAAGGCTTGATATGTATAACAAAGTAATTTTAGTCGGAAATTTAAGCCGTGATGTAGAGCTTAAATATCTTCCAAGCGGAACAGCTATCGGACAGTTTGGTATCGCCACAAACAGGACCTATAAAGATACAAACACAGGCGAAAATAAACAAGAGGTAATGTTTATTGATGTAAAAGTTTTTGGGAGAAGCGCAGAAGTTGCAAATCAATATCTCCGCAAAGGTTCAAAAGCTCTTGTGGAAGGCAGGCTTGTATTAGAGCAGTGGGTGGATAAAAACGGATATAAAAGAAGTAAGCATGTAGTAATTGCCGAAAAAGTGCAGTTTATGGATAGTAAAAGTCAAAATAGCGGCGGTGAATTTAACGGATATAAAGCACAAAGTGCTCCTAAGCCACAGATGCAACAAACACAGCAAAACATTCCGTCAATAGACATTGATGAAAGTGAAATTCCGTTTTAAAGGATAAGAAATGTTTAAAAACTTTTAAAAAGCATTGGTTTTAGGGCTGAATGATATATATTCGGATAATTTTGTAATTCCTGCTACAAGCTATACAAAACCCGGATTTAAACAATCTAAAAATAGAGCATTTACAAAAGGTAAAAAACAAAAAACTTTAAAAGAGAGAAGCAACAGGAGAAAAGCGAAAAGGAGAAGCAATGCAAAGAAGAATGGCTGAAACTTCACTTGAAGCGTATGAATATTTAAAAAGAAAAAATAAACTAAAACCAACTCAACAAGAAGTTTTACAAGCTCTCAAAGAGCTTGGAACTGCTACAAGTAAAAGAATAGCTAAAAAATTGAGAAAACCTCTACATGCAATAAGCGGTCGTATTACTGAACTTAAAGATATGGGATTAATTGAAGTTATTGGAAAAGTAAAAGAAGATGGAGCAAGGACATCTTCAAGCCTTTTAAGAGTAAAAAGGATGTAATTATGAACTATTACCAAATACAGCCAACAAGTTACATAGACAAATTAATAGATGAGGAATTATATCAAAAAGCAGGAGCTTTCCAAAATTTTTGGAGGCTCTTTTATAAATACTATGTAAAAGAGAATG
>JALVTH010000063.1 GCA_027036015.1 Campylobacteraceae bacterium | reverse complement strand
GTATATAAAGCAACATACATTTTTTTGGAGCCTAACATCATAATTACATCTTTTTTAAAAAAATCTCTTAATGTATCGGTATGACCTTTGTAAGGAATATTAGCTTTTTGCCATGCCTCTTTATTGATTGGCAAAGTAACAATAGCATCAACTTTTTTTGCTTTGGCTAAAGTTACAGCCTTCTTAAAAGAAGCAAATGAATAAGCTCCGCTTTTTTTACTTACAATGCCAGGTTTAATTCTAAAAGCTTTTGCATTTGGAGCAATAATAGTAAAATTTTTTGGCACCTTTAACTTGAGCTTTTTTGCAGCTTGATGAAGCATTTTTTCATCAATAATATAAATAGGATTGCAATATTTTTTAATTTTTTTATGTGCCCTTAGGGCAATTTCAATACCAATGCCATTTAAATCGCCAATTGAGATTGCAATCTTTTTCATAAAAGCTCTTTCATCTCTTTAATAGCTTGCTCAAGTCCTCTAAAGATACTTCTTGCAATGATACTTTGCCCAATATTGAGCTCTTTTATTGCTTTTATTTTTGCAATTTCTTTTACATTTTGATAATTTAATCCATGTCCTGCAGCAACTTTAAGACCAAGTTTTTTTGCAAATTTTGCTGCTTTTTTGATGCGGTTTAACTCTTTTTTTAGCATCTTTTTTAATTTTTTTCTCTCAAGCTCAAGCTCTTTAATTGAGTGAGGAGTGTGTGAGAGATTGCTAAAGAGCATTGCATAAATATTAGCATATTTTCCAGTATGAAGTTCAACCCACTCAGCACCAAGTTTCTTAGCTGTTTTTATGGTTTTAATATCAGCTTCAATAAAAAGCGAGACTTCTATTTCATTATTTTGTAAATTTTCAATAGCATTGAGCAATTTTTCATTATTTAAGCTTAAAGCTAAGCCCCCTTCAGTTGTTAGCTCTTCTCTATGCTCAGGCACTAAAGTTGCTCGAAAAGGCTTGAGGGTGCAAACAATATCAATAATTTCTGGATCAATAGAGCACTCTAAATTTACAGGGAGGCTTGAGTGCATAATAATATCTTTAACATCTTTATCTTGAATATGCCTTCTATCTTCTCTTAAATGAATTGTAATTTGATTAGCTCCTGCAATTTTGCAAATACCAACTGCTTCGATTAAATTTGGATCGTTTACTTTTCTTGCTTCTCTTAAGATAGCAATATGATCAATATTTACTCCAAGTTTCAAAACAACTCCTTCTTTCTTTTTGTTAAATTATAACATTTCTTATTGGCTTTATGGTAAAATTGCATCAATTTAATTGCAAAGGTTTAAAAATGGAGAAAAAAGAGGTTAAAAAGGTTGTGTTAGCTTATTCTGGAGGACTTGATACAAGTATTATTTTAAAGTGGCTACAAGATGAGTATAATTGTGAAGTTGTGACCTTTACAGCAGATATTGGACAAGGCGAAGAGGTAGAAGCAGCACGCGAAAAGGCACTAAAGCTTGGAATAAAACCAGAAAATATCTATATCGAAGATTTACAAGAAGAGTTTGTTAAAGATTTTGTCTTTCCTATGTTTAGAGCAAATGCAATTTATGAGGGAGAGTATTTGCTTGGAACCTCAATTGCAAGACCATTAATTGCAAAAAGACTTGTAGAAATTGCTAAAGAAACAGGAGCAGATGCCATTGCGCACGGAGCAACAGGCAAAGGAAATGATCAGGTGCGTTTTGAAATTGGTGCACTCAGTCTTAATCCAGATATAAAAGTAATTGCTCCATGGAGAGAATGGGATTTAAATAGCCGCGAAAAACTGTTAGCTTATGCAAAAGAGCATGGCATACCAATTGAGAAGAAAAAAGAGAATAAATCACCTTATTCAATGGATGCAAATTTATTGCATATCTCTTATGAAGGGCTTATTTTAGAAGATCCAAACAAAGAACCAGAAGAAGATATGTGGCGCTGGACCAATTCGCCAGAAAAAGCCCCTAATACGCCAGAATATATTACACTAACTTTTGAAAAAGGTGATTTAGTAGCAATTAATAGTGAGAGAATGAGTCCAGCAACTTTGCTTAGAACACTCAATAATTATGGTAGTAAACATGGAATTGGAAGAATTGATATTGTAGAAAATCGCTATGTTGGTATGAAAGCAAGAGGATGTTATGAAACTCCTGGTGGAACAATTTTACTAAAAGCGCATCGTGCGATTGAATCAATTACATTAGATAGAGAAGAGGCGCACTTTAAAGATGAATTAATGCCGCGCTATGCAACGCTTATTTATAATGGATATTGGTTTTCTCCTGAGCGCGAGATGCTTCAAGCTGCAATTGATAAAACTCAAGAAAATGTGAATGGAGATGTTCGATTAAAACTTTATAAAGGCAATGTTATTGTTGTTGGAAGAACTTCTCCAAACTCTTTATATTCAATTGAGCACTCAACCTTTGAAGAAGATGAAGTTTACAATCAAAAAGATGCCGAAGGCTTTATAAGACTTAATGCTTTGCGATTTATCATAGAAGGGAAAAAACAACCTCAAAGAGCTCAAAAATATCTTAACAAAGAAAAGAAAGAAGAGGAACCAAAAGAGCAAAAAGAAGGACTTGGCAAAAAATTTAAAAAGATTTTGGGGCTTGAATGAACACGCTTATAGCTTATCACAATACATTGGTGCAATTATTATTTGGCATTGTTGTTTTAAATATGGCTTTAGCTTTTTTATTGCGTAATAATCTTTTAAAGTTTATTACTTATAGCCGAATTGGCTATTTTGCCTTTTGGGCAGCTTGGGCAATGGTTGTGTTTGCTGGATTAATCGTTTTTGTTTTTATGAGAGAGCCAATAAATCTAAAAACAGTTACAATGATAATAGTTTCTATACTTTTACCCTTTTTAGATGGTTATAGGGCAATTAAACTTAGAAAAATTTGGTTTACGCAAAAAGAGAGCGGATATAAATTTTCATTAACCATTTTAGCTATTGAGCTTTTTTTAATAATTCTAACAACAATTATTGCCATAAAGTTGTAAAATGCAATTTATTTATGATGAAAAAGCAAAAGCTCCAATTTTAACAATTGAAGGAGAAAACTACAAATATCTTTTTCGTGTTCGACGAACGAAACTTGGCTCAATTATTGATTTTAGAAATTTACAAGATGAAAATATCTATCATTATAAAGTTGTGCATATTGATAAAAAAAGTGCAACATTAGAGCTTTTATTGGCTGAGAAAAAGAGAGTAATTGCAAAAAAAGAGCTTGTGCTTGGATGGTGTATTATTGATCCAAAAAATATCGAAAAAGTTTTACCAGCACTTAATGAAATTGGTGTAAGTAAAATTGTTTTTATTAAGTGTGCTTATTCGCAAGCAAATTTTAAAATAAAAAAAGAAAGATTGTTAAAAATTTTAATCAATTCAAGCCAACAATGTGGCAGAAGTAAATTAATGGAAATAAATTTTAGTAATAGTTTGCATAGCTTTTTGCAAGAGTATCCAAAAAGTTTTCTGCTTCATTTTAGTAATAATTTACTCTTAAGGAAAAAAGATGAAATAACTTCCATCATTGTAGGATGTGAGGGTGGATTTAGTAAAGATGAAATTAAACTTTTTGACAAAAACAAAATTGTTGGATTTGATTCTCCTTTAATTTTAAAAAGTGAAAGTGCTGCTATAGCTGCTTCTTCTACGATTTTGTTGTAGCTAATTTATAACCAAAGCGCTTATGATTTTGTATAAGTGCTTTACATGTAGAGTTCCGGATGCGATATATGAGTGCCCGCAATGCTTCGTTTGTTATATTTAAGTGATTTAGAATTGTTTCTTTATCTAAAATAATAGTATGGTTTTTAGCTAAAAGTTTAATGAGCGCAAGCTCTTCTTTTGAGAGAGGAATTTCTTGATTATTTTTACAAAGTCGCTCATGTTTAAAATCGTAATAATACCCCTCGATTAAATACAATTTTCTATTTTTTTCATATCGTGGATGTAATCTTTCTTTAATAAGCATTAGTGTTGCTTTAATCTCTTTGGGACGGTAGGGCTTTAAAAGATAAGCAAAAGCTTTAGCTTTTGCTGCGTCTTGGAGCATTTGCTCTTCGCTATAAGCACTTGCAAAAACAAGAATAATTTCAGGATATTTTTTGGCAATTTCAAGAGCTAATTTTGTGCCGCTTTGATTATTTTGAAGCATAATGTCAATAAAAATAACGTCAATTTTTTCTTTTTTTAAAATATTTAAAACTTCTTGAGCATTTTTAGCAATTGATACTACTTTAAAATCATTATTTTCTTCTATTATTTTTTGCAAATAGATGGCTGAGAGAATCTCATCTTCTACTATGATAACTTGATATTGCACATAAGCTCCTCAAAATTTCCAAATTTTGGTAACTATTATTTTACTATAAATTATAAAAATTTACAAAAAATATAAAAAAATTAAATATATTTAATTTTGTCACTCTTGTGTCACGATTAAATGTTATACTTTTTTAAAATAAAAAGGAGGGAGAGATGAAAAAATTAATAATAAGTGCTGCAGCAATTATTGCTTTAAGTATTGGAGCAAATGCAGGTGGGAAATTAGTTGAGCCAGTTTCTACGCCGGTAACTCCTATTGTGCAAGATGAATGGAGTGGACCTTATGTTGGGCTTTCTTTAGGTTATATAAGTGGCAAAGCAACGGCAACTTTTCATACCATTAGCACTTATACGCCACCGCCTGGTGGAGGGCTGGTAGTAGGCCCAGGAGCAGGAACTCCAGTAGAATATAGCAATTTAAAGTTAAAGCCAGATGGATTTATTGGAGGAATATTTGCAGGAATTAACAAAAAGTTTCAAAATGATTGGCTTATAGGCGTTGAAGTAGCTGCGAACTATACAAATGCAAATGATAGAAAACATTTAATTATTAATGGTGATACACTTGAGAATACATTAAAGTTAAAACAGCAATATGATTTAGCCTTATATGCTAGAGTTGGTAAAGTAATAGGAGAAGAGAAAAAATTTATGCCATATTTACTTGGAGGAGTAACTTTAGCAAGATTAAAAGGAGAATTAAGCGTTAATAATAAAATTTATACGGATAAAGATAGTGTCAGTGGTTGGACAATAGGAGCTGGACTTGAATATAAAATTAATAAAAAGTGGCACATTAGAGCACAATATCGATATAGTAAATATAATGATGCTAAAATGAAATTTACAACTTCAGATGTGATTTATAATGTAAAGTTTAAAAATTATAAAACTCATATGTTTCAAATTGGTGTAAGTTATCATTTTAATTAAGCAAGAAGCTTTGCTTCTTGCTTAAATGAACTCAAGCACTAAAGCTAAATTTTTTTCTTCAATGATGTGAGTGGCTTCTTTTTTCAAGATATCTTTAGCACAAAAAGCAATACGAGTTTTGGCATATTGAAACATACTTAAATCATTTGCTCCATCGCCTACAACAAGGGTTTCTTCTTTGCTTGCATTAAGGAGTTTTTGTAAACGAAGAAGCATTTTTCCTTTAGAATCGCTAAACATCATCTCACCACCAACAAGTCCCGTTAAAACTCCATCTTTTGCATGGAGATAATTGGAAAAATCAGCATCTAAATTAAGTATTTTTGCAAAGTGTGATGTTGCATTTCTAAATCCACCAGAAAAACAAACAACCCTATATCCTTTTGCTTTTAAACCCTCAACTGCCTCTTTGGCTCCTGGCATAAGAGGTAAATTTTGACAAATCTCATTAACTTTTGCTTCATTTAATCCCTTTAAGAGTGCAACTCTTTTTACCAAAGAATCAAAAAAATCAAGCTTTCCTTCCATTGCTTCTTTGGTAATTTGAGCTACTTTATCCATAAGGTTAAGCTCTTTTGCTAAAAAATCAATTGTTTCACCATCCATCAATGTCGAATCAAAATCAAAAACTGCAAGTTTTGCCATTTAAAACCTTAGTCCAGAAAAATTTTGTTACAATTATAGCCAAAGTTTAGTAAAGAGGAAACTTTAATGTTTGAAAAGTTTTGCAATAAGTTGCATAGTAATAAGTCTTTTTTTACAGTTGAAATAACACCACCTCATGGTGCATCTATGAATCCTGTTTTAGAAAGCATCAAAAAAAGTGGAGTCTATAAAAAAGTAGATGGTTTTAGTGTTACAGACAATCCTTTGGCAAAGCTAAAAATGTCAGCAATTTTAAGTGCTATTAGAGTGCAGCAAAGTTTTAATATTCCTGTAATTGCCACCCTTTCAATGCGAGATAGAAATAAACTTTCACTCCAATCAAGTTTACTTGGAGCAAATGATTTTAATATTCGTCTTATTTTGGCTCTAACGGGAGATCCAGCAAAATTAAGTGATCAGCCAGAAGTAAAAGGAGTGCTTGAGAGGGATTCAACTTTGCTTCTTAGCATTATTTATCGCCTTAATAATGGGGTAGATTACTCAAATAAAGAGTTAAATCCAAAACCAAAGCCAATTATTCCCTTTGCTGTAAGTAACTCATATGCAAAAGATTATAAAACCTTACAAAAAAGAATGTTAAAAAAGCTCAATTATGGAGCAAGAGCCATTATTACTCAGCCAGTTTTTGATATAGAAAACGCTAAAAAGCTTTTAGAAATTTTTGAAGAAGCAAAAGCACAAAGCATTCGAGAAACTTCAAAAAATGCAAAGCTTATTTTTGGACAATTTCCAGCCATAAGAGCAAAAACAATTAATTTTATTGCCGATAAGGTTCCAGGAATTAAAGTGCCAAAAGCAATTATAGATGAGATGAATTTAGCTGCAATGGATGGGAGTGAAAAAGAGTTTGAGGTTGGATTTGAGCTTTCTAAAAATATTTTACAAGATATTTTAAAAGTCAATCCAAGAGTGCATTTAATGACGCATAATCGATTTGAACTATGCACAAAATTAATAGATTCACTATGAGTTGCACAATAAAAAAACTTTTAACTTTAGCTTTTTCTTATAAAAAGGAGCTTTTTAAAGCTAATCTTTTTGCTCTTTTTTCTACAATTATTACTGTAATCGTGCCGCTTTTTATTCCAATGCTTATCGATGAGCTTTTGCTTCATAAAAGTCATAGGCTTATAGTTTTTGTTGATGCTTACTTTGGTAAAATGAGTTTAAGTGGATATGTTTTTTTCTTTTTGGCTTTGACAATCATTTTGCGCTTTTTGGGTGTTTTTTTTGCTACACAACAGGTGAAAAACTTTTTAATTGTTTCGAAAAATATTGCTCTTAAACTTCGCCAGGATGCTTTAAATCATTTAAAAAAAGTGCAACTTAAAGAGTATGAAAATTTTAGTCCAGGAGCTATTACTTCAAAGCTTGTAACTGATATTAATACCATTGATACATTTATTGGAACTACAGTTGGAAAATTGATTGTATCTATTTTGATTTTACTCTTTAGTGCTGTTATTTTGCTTCTTATTAATTGGAAATTAGCACTTTTTATTTTATTAACAAATCCAATTGTTGTGCTTTTTAGTGCAAAGCTCTCAAGAAAAGTTGGCTTTTTAAAGCGCAAAGAAAATGAAGCAATTGAGCGTTTTCAAGAAAAATTAAATGATACATTAGAGCTTTTTAATCAAATTAAAGCAGCCAATAAAGAGGAGTATTTTTTTGACAAAGTAAGCAAATCTGCACAAACTCTTAAAGATATTTCGATTGAGTTTAGTTATAAAAGCGATAGGTCCATTAGAATATCTTTTTTAACCTTCTTAAGCGGTTATGAGCTTTTTAGAAGTGTCTCAATTTTAGCGGTTGCGTATAGCAATTTAAGCATTGGTTTAATGCTTGCAATATTTGGTTATTTGTGGGTAATGATGACGCCAACGCAAGATGTTATCAATTTTCAATACTCTCTTGCAACAGCAAAAGCAGCTTGTGCAAGAATTAATAAACTTTTTGAGCTTAAAATAGAGCGCGAAGTTACAAAAAGCCAAAATCCTTTTCGAAGCAAAAGTATTGCAATAGAGCTTAATTCTCTTAGTTTTGCCTATGAGCAAAAATTGATTTTACAAGATATAACACTTAAAATTCCAGCAAAAGCTAAAGTTGCAATTGTTGGACCAAGTGGAAGTGGTAAAAGCACCTTAGCTCATATCATTGCAGGTTTTTATGAGCCAAATAGAGGGGAAATTTTATATAATAGCATAAGTTACAAAGAAATTAATCCTCAAATAATTCGCCAAAATATCCATTTAATCTTGCAGTATCCTAAACTCTTTAATGATACAATGTTTTTTAATTTAACTCTTGGCAAGAGTTTTAGTAAAGAAAAAATTTGGCAAGCAATTAAAATTGCTCAATTAGAAGAAGTTGTTAAGAATCTTCCAAATGCTCTTGAGACGACTCTTGGTAAAGATGGGGTTAAATTAAGTGGCGGTCAACGACAAAGAGTAGCAATTGCTCGAATGATTTTGTATAACCCAAAAGTTATAATATTTGACGAATCAACATCTGCTCTTGATACAATAACAGAAGCAAAGCTTTTTGTTTCGCTCCAAGAGTTTTTAAAAGAAAAAACAGTTATTACAATTGCCCATCGCTTAAGCACCATTGAAAAAGCTGAGCTTATTTTTGTCTTAGAAGATGGGAAATTGATTGATAGTGGGACATATAAAGAGCTTCAAAAAAAAGAGAGTGGATATTTTGCACAAATGATTTAAAAGGAGATTTTTTGAGTTTTAAAGAATTTTTTTCAAAAGAGATTATGCATGGCATAAAAAGAGCTGGGTTTAAGAGCCCAAGCCCCATTCAAAAAGAAACGATTCCTCTAATTTTAGAAGGCATCGATTTAATAGCCCAAGCACATACTGGAACTGGTAAAACTGCAGCTTTTGGCTTGCCAATTTTGCAAAAATTAAGTAGTGGTGAGATTGAACGCGCTCTTATTATTACGCCAACAAGAGAGTTGGCTGTGCAAGTTAGTGATGAACTTTACTATCTTGGTAAATATGCTAGCATAAAAACTTTAGCTGTCTTTGGCGGCGTTGGATATGGCAGACAAATTGGGCTTATTAATAAAGGTGTTGAGGTTGTTGTTGCAACGCCTGGAAGACTTCTTGATTTATTAAAAAAGGAACTTTTACACGATTTTAATCCAGAAGTAGTTGTGCTTGATGAAGCAGATGAGATGCTCAATATGGGATTTTTAGAAGATGTTCAAGAGATTTTCTCTTACATTCCGCAAAATAGACAAACTTTACTTTTTAGTGCAACGATTCCAAAAGAGATTCAAGACTTAGCCCAAAAGCTCCTTTATAAACCAAAGTTTGTTAGCGTCATTAACGAAAATGAAGCAACGGTAAAAAACGAAATTAAACAAAGCTATTTTTTACTGGAAGAAACGCAAAAAGATAGAGTGCTTTTAAAACTTTTACAAGAAATAATTTATAAAAAAACTCTTCTATTTTGCCGCACAAAAAAAGAGGTAGAAAGAGTTTATGAGTTTTTGTTAGAGAAAAATTTTGAAGTTTTTAGACTTCATGGGGATATTAAGCAGCAAGAGCGCCAAGAGATTATTAAAAATTTTAAAAGAGCAAAAAAAGCAATTTTAGTAGCAACCGATGTTGCTGCAAGGGGGCTTGATATTAAAGGAATTACGCACGTTATTAATTATCACATTCCTTTAGATTCGCAAAGTTACGTGCATAGAATTGGAAGAACTGGTAGAGCCAAAGCAAAAGGAGAGGCTATTACTTTTGTAACGCCGCTTGAATTTAGAGAACTTGAGAGAATCAAAAAAGAAGTGGGCGCCAAGCTTGTTTTCGAAACGATGCAAGGAAAAATGGAGTTAAATGATTTAAAAGAAGAGATTTTGACTCAAAAAGAGTGTGAAAATAATGAAATTTTGGAGTTATTTAACAACTTAGACAAAGATATTTTAATAAAAAAACTGCTATCATTTATTGTGAAAAAGTGTGAAAAAAGTGAACTATCATACTCTCAACAAGAGAGTAAAAAGCTTTTTAATCTTTATTTGAAAGAGAAAAAAGAAAAAAGGTAAAAGTTGGCAAAGCACTATATCGAAGTTTGTGATCAAAGTTTTGGAACTTCGCTGGAACTTCTTGGAATTAATCTTGATACAAGTTTTATTTTTAGTGCTTTGCAAATGGCAAAAGAGTGTGGACTGAGTCATTTTGAAGCGCTCAATAAAGATCGCTTCTTTAGCCTTGCCAAACAAAAAGAAAATCCCCTGCATTATTTAATGAGTTTTCAAGAAAATTGCCAATTAGAGGCCAATTTGCAAATAAATGCTTTCTCTCTTGCTCCATTTAGCAATGAATTAATTTCAAATGAATTTATTGAGTTTTTTGTAAAAGCAATTGCAAAAAGTGGTGCGACAACTCTTGGAGTTTATGATATTTTAAACGATATGAAAAATTTGCAATTAATAAATTTTTTAGCAAAAGATGAGGGTTTGCTTTTTGAAGCAATTATTTTTTTAGATCAAGAAAAAAACTTTTTTGATGATGAGAGTTTAATACAAAAAAAGCTTTATCAATTGCTTGATCATGGAATTGAATTTGATTCACTCTACTTTTTAGATACAACAGGAATCATTGCACCTAAAAAAGTTTACGAAACTATAAAAGAAGCAAAGCGTCTTTTAGGCAAAGAGCAATTTATTCGATTTGGAGTGCTTAAAGGAGGAAATTTTGGCATTGCCTCTTACATGGGGGCAGTTGCAGCAGGTGCAAACTCGATAGATGTTTCACTTGGAGCGCTTAGCTCAAACTTAACTTCACCATCTCTTGAATCACTTCTTTTGGCTTTTGATAAAGAGGTAGGCATTATTGATTTAAATGAGCAAAAATTGCAAGAGTATAGCCGTTATCTCTTTAGCAAAGCAGCAAATTTAAAGTTTAACAATTGTTTTTTATATACTTTAGCACCCTTTCATACTAAACTTTTTTTAAGTGAGGCAAAAAGAGTTTTCCAAAAAGATCGAACGCTTTTTTTTAAAATACTAAAAGCCATTCAAAAAGTAAAAAAAGATTGTGGATATGCTCCATATAGTTTTGAAATGAGCGAGATTTATTGGGCACAAGCCTTTTTAAACGTTATGCATGGAGAGTATGAGATTTTAGACGAAAAGTTATGTAACATTTTACTTGGATATTTTGGACACACTCCAATTGCAATAAAGCCAGAGCTTTTTGAAAAAGCACAAAAGACAAGTCAAAAAATGCCATGCTTTAAAGAGCCATTTGATTGTATTGTCCAAAAGAAGGAGAACTCTTTAAAGTATTGGACTCTCTTTTTGCAAGAAAATGGATATGAAGCAAATGATAAAAATCTTTTTTTAGCCTATTTATTGCAAGAAGAGTGTTTAGATATTTTACAAGATTCTTCGCTTGAAACACTTTTGCACACATTAGAATCCTTAAAGAAAAAAGAAAATTTAGAATAATTTTGTTACTTTTAGAAATAGTTCAAAACTCCTTAACACTCTAAAGTGTGAAATATGGTTACTCTATTGTAAATCATTGTATAATTTGGCATATAAATTCATAAAAAGGATAAAAGAGATGGCAGATTTTAAACAAGAATCTTTGGAGTATCATAAAGCACGAAATGAGTTTGATACAAATGGTAAAATTGGAACACTTTTAACAAAGCCTTGTAATACAGAAAAAGAGCTTGCAATGGCTTATAGCCCTGGAGTTGCATATCCATGTTTAGAGATTGAAAAAGATGAAGAAGCAGTTTATGAATATACCAATAAAGGTAATCTTGTTGCAGTAATTAGTGATGGAACGGCAGTTTTAGGGCTTGGTGATATTGGACATTTAGCAAGTAAGCCAGTTATGGAAGGAAAAGCCGTTCTTTTTAAAACATTTGCAAACGTAGATGCAGTTGATATTGAAATTAATACAAAAGATCCAGAAGAAATTATTCAAACTGTTGCAAGAATTGCAGATAGCTTTGGTGGAATTAACCTCGAAGATATTAAAGCGCCAAAATGTTTTGAAATTGAAGAAAGACTTAAAGAAATTTGTAATGTTCCAGTTTTCCATGATGATCAGCACGGAACTGCAGTAATTACAACAGCTGGACTTATAAATGTGCTTGAGATGACTGGGAAAAAGCCAGAAGATATTAAAGTAGTCGTTATTGGAGCAGGAGCAAGTGGAATTGCTTGTGCTAAGATGTATAAACAACTTGGTGTAAAAAATATTACAATGCTTGATTCTAAAGGTGTAATTCATTCAGGCAGAACGGACTTAAACAAATATAAGCAAGAGTTTGCTCTTGATACTGAAGATAGAACCCTTGAAGATGCAATTAAAGGTGCTGATATGGTACTTGGCCTTTCTGGTCCAGATTTGATTAAGCCAGAGTGGCTAAAGTATATGACGCCTGATAGCCCAATTATTTTTGCATGTGCAAATCCAGATCCAGAAATTAAACCACCTCTTGCAAAAGAAGCTCGCCCAGATATTATTATTGGAACTGGAAGAAGCGATTATCCAAACCAAGTAAACAATGTTTTAGGATTTCCGCAAATTTTTAGAGGTGCATTGGATGTGAGAGCAACAAAAATTACCGAAAATATGAAAATGGCAGCATCTCGTGCACTTGCAGCTCTTGCAAAAGAGCCAGTTCCAGAGCATGTTAAAAAAGCGCATGGAAGAGAAAATATGGAATTTGGACCTGATTATATTATTCCTTCACCTTTTGATAGAAGAGTGCTTGTATATGTTGCTTCAGCAGTTGCAGAAGCGGCTGTTAAAGATGGTGTAGCAAGAGTAAAAGATTTTGATTTAGAAGCTTATAAGAAAAAACTTCAACGCTTAGCTGACCATTTAGATGGTAAAATTTAACAAATTGCCCCTTTGGGGCTATAATTGTTACAAGATGAATCTATTTTCTTTCATTATTTTCATTTCCCATGCTTTAATGACACAAAATTCTTTCTCAAAAAACTTTTTTGCTATAATGCATTTACGAATTCTTTATAAGAGATTTACGATACAATTTCAAAAATCAAACTTTTACAAAAAGAGGAAAAGATGAAACAACTAACTCCTAAAGATCTTGAAAAATATGGCATTAAAAATGCTACAAACATCATTTATAATCCAAGCTATGAGAAATTAAGAGAGGATGAAAAAGCAAAAGGTGAGTGCCAATTTAGTGATAATGGCACTGCAATGGTAGATACTGGAATTTTTACTGGACGAAGTCCTAAAGATAAATATTTTGTAAAGCAACCACCATCTGAGCAAAATATTGCTTGGGGAGAAGTAAATCAGCCAATTTCTCCTGAAGTTTACGAAGAGCTTTTTGAATTAACGACCAATCAATTAAGCAATAAAGAGCTTTATGTTATAGATGCTTATGCTGGTGCGAGTAAAAGTAGTCGCAAAAAGATTCGTTTTATTACCGAAATTGCTTGGCAAGCTCATTTTATTGAAAATATGTTTATTATGCCAAGCGAAGAAGAGCTTGAAGATTTTGAACCAGACTTTGTTCTTTATAATGCATGTAAAACGACAAATAAAAAATTTAAAGAGCATGGTTTAAATTCTGAAGTTTATGTAGTATTTAACATTGAGAAAAATCAAGCTATTATTGGCGGAACTTGGTATGGTGGTGAGATAAAAAAAGGTATTTTTACGATGATGAACTATTGGCTTCCTCTTGAAGGAAAGCTTTCAATGCACTGTTCTGCCAATATTGGGAAAGAAGGAGATGTTGCACTTTTCTTTGGGCTCTCAGGGACAGGAAAAACTACACTCTCAACCGATCCAAATAGAGCATTAATTGGTGATGATGAGCATGGTTGGGATGATGAAGGTGTGTTTAACTTTGAGGGTGGTTGTTATGCAAAAGTTATTAATTTAGATAAAAAGAGCGAGCCAGAAATTTATAATGCTATAAAGCCTGGAGCACTATTAGAAAATGTTGTAGCAAATGAGCAAGGAGTTGTGGATTTTAGTGATAGTTCAAAAACTGAAAATACAAGAGTGAGTTACCCAATTGAGCATATCAAAAACCACCAGCCAAGCTTAATGGGAGGGCATCCTAAAAATATTATCTTCTTAAGTGCTGATGCTTTTGGTGTATTGCCGCCGGTAAGTAAACTTACAAAAGAGCAGGCAATGTATTACTTTTTAAGTGGCTATACTGCAAAAGTTGCAGGAACTGAGCGAGGTATTACTGAGCCAGTTGCTACTTTTAGTGCTTGTTTTGGAGAGGCTTTCTTGCCACTCCATCCAACCGTTTATGCAAAACTTTTAGGTGAAAAGATTGATAAACACAATGTAAATGTTTATCTTGTTAATACTGGATGGACTGGTGGTCCTTATGGTGTTGGAAAGAGAATGAGTATTAAAGATACAAGAGCGTGTATTAATGCCATTTTAGATGGCTCAATTAATGAAAGTGAGTTTGAAACTTTGCCAATTTTTAATTTGCAAATTCCAAAAACACTCAAAGGTATTAAAGATAACACTATTTTAAATCCAAGAAATACTTGGGAAGATAAAACAGCTTATGATGAAGCTTTGAAAAAATTGGCTCAAATGTTTCAAGAAAACTTTAAACGCTACGAAAAAGAAGGAAGTGAATTTGATTATTCAAAGGCTGGACCACAGCTTTAAGGATTTGCTTTGGAGTGCTTGCGATTTTTAGTAAAAGGTATAGTGCAAGGGGTATGGTATAGAAAATATACCTCTCTTGCCATGAATAAAGAAAGAATTGTTGGATTTGTTAGAAACTTACCTGATGGTGATGTAGAAGTTGTGATAAAAAGCTCTCCAAATCTTGACATCCAAAAAATTTTTGATATACTATATGAAGGTTCGCCTGCATCTGAGGTAAAAGAAGTGCTCATGCAAGAGTGCGATAAAGAGTATCAATTCTCAAATATTTTTGAAGTGAGGTATTAAAATGGCTTCTGGTTGGGGATGTCAATTTTTAACAAAAATTGATGAAAAAATCGATTGGTGTAAACGGCTCAAAAAAACTTGCTCTCCAGGAACAAAAGGGTGTATTTTAGATGGACATAGCGTTTTTGCTACTCCTGAATTTTTAACACTTAACGAAGAGCCCAAAAAGATAAAAAAACGAAGCGATAATCCATTAGCAGAGCGATAATTTTTTAATGAGACTAACACAAAAAGAAAGAGCTGCTATTAAAGAGACTTTTTATAAAGTTTTTCAAAAGGGAGAGATCTATCTTTTTGGAAGTAGAGTCGATGATACAGCTAAAGGCGGTGATATCGATTTGTTTATTAGAGGATGCAAAAAAGAGGAAATTAAAGAGAAGAAAATAAAATTTTTAGTTGAATTAAAAAAGCAAATTGGAGATCAAAAAATTGATGTTGTTATTGCTAAAGATGATGGCAATCCAATAGAGTAAGAAGCCCTCCAAAAAGGGATTAAGCTTTAAACTTTTACTTTTCCTTAATAAACTCCTTTATTTTTTTCACATCTTTAGTTGTGGCAAAACATTTATAGATTGTGCATAATTCAAAATCATTTATTGTGTTTTTGGCTTGAAGTAAAATAAAAGGATAGGGCAAAAAGAAAAGATTTTTTTGATATTGCAAAAGATTTGTTTTATTACTTTTTATAAGCACATCTTGATATTTAAAGCGCAAATAAAGGTTACTTGCACTTGGAAAATAGGTTGGATTGGTGTTAATAATTGCTAAAAAGCGCTTAAAATATTGTTTACTTTTTTCATAAAGATTTATATTGTTTTGTAAAATGGCTAAAGAGATTTCATCATTTAAAATAGTAGTTAATGAACTTGTATAGGCACTATCACTAATATCAGCTTTTATTGGAACTTCACCTAAGCTAAAATACCAACTATTATTTTTAAAAAATTTTCTTTTTGCTTGTTGCATTAGAGTTTGAGCTATCTGTAAATAGGGGGAATTAAAGGTTTTTTCATAAGCTGTAATTAATGCTTTAATCAAAAAAGCATAATCTTCTAAATAGGCTTTAACCTTAGGGGCTTTGAAAGGGAGTTTTTGGTGATAGAGTTCATTATTTATATAAAGTTTGGCTAAGAGAGTATCTAAATTTTTTAGTGCACTTGATAGCAATTTTTTATCAAAGAAACTTGCTTGAAGTTTAGCTTCTATATACATTGCATTCCACGCAGTAATTTCTTTTTTATCAATAAAAGGGTAGCTTCTTTTTTGGCGCATTTTTTTAAGAAGCATTATAATTTTTTGATTTACATTGCTTTTTAAGCAAGGGTTGCTAAAACCTTTTTTGAAATTACCTTCTTTAGTAATACATAAAGCTTGAAGTGCTTTTTTTGCCTCATTTTTTGTAATTTTATGTTGAAGGAGAAATTTTAGAGTATTCTCATATTTATAGATAAAATAGCCTCCTTCCATTCCATTTGAGTCAGCATCGCTTGCTCCAAAATAGAGACTCTCTTTGGATAAAAAGTATTTTTCAATAAATGCAATTGAATTTAGTGCTATCTTTTTATAAAGAGGCTTTTTGGTTATTTTATAAGCTTTTAAATAAGTATTAATAAGCTGGGCATTTGTATAGAGCATCTTTTCAAAATGAGGAATAGACCAATCTTTTTGGGTAGAATAGCGAAAAAATGCCCCCTCAATCTGGTCATAAATTCCACCTTTTGCCATATTATCCAATGTTTTAGTAGCCATAAAAAGTGCAGTTTTATTGTGAGTTAGAGCATAATAATCTAAAAGAAGATTGAGTATATTGCTTTGTGGAAATTTAATAAAAGCAGAAAAGCCTCCAAATTTCGGCTCAAATTCATTTTTAATAGAAGTTAAAAGCTTTTTTTCAAATTGCGTTATTTTTGTTTTTTTTGCTGGGAGAGTAAAAGAGTTTTTTGCAAGAGTTAAAATTTTTTTGCCAAAGGCTTCAAATTTTTTTGGATTTTTATGATAGGCTTTTGCAATTTGAGGCAAAATTGAATCAAGTCCATTCATATCATATCGATCAAATGCTGGTATATAAGTTGCTGCAAAAATTGGGCGTTTATTTGGTGTTAAAATAATAGTTAGAGGCCATCCACCACCACTTTGTTGTAAAATTTGATAGATTCGTTGATAAAATCTATCGATATTGGGCTTTTCTTCTTTATCCACTTTTATAGCAACATAATATTTATTTAAAATAGAAGCTATTTTTTTATTTTCAAACGATTCTTTCTCCATTACATGGCACCAATGGCAAGTGCTATAACCAATACTTAAAAAAATAAGTTTATTTTCTTTTTTTGCTTTATTAAAAGCTTTCTTACTCCAAGGATACCAATTAACAGGATTGTGTGCATGCTGTTGTAAATAGGGTGATTCTTGATTGATTAAATGATTTGTAAAGCCAAAAAGTAAAAGGGGTAATAAAATAATTAAAAGTCTCATAATTACCTTTCATTACCAAAATTTATAACCTATTGTTAAAGATATAGAATTATTATTTGTATGATCTACATCAATAGTATAAGAGAATGTTGTAAATAGTTTTTTATTTATTTTATAATAAATAGAGCCATTGATATAGTAATCAGCTTTTTCATTAGAAAATTTACTTTTATATCTTTCTATTGATAAATCTGTATATAGATAGTTTGTCAAAAAATAGCCTGTTCCTATGTAAGCATTTGAGCTATTAGTAAGATTTATTGTAACTTTTTTATCTCTTATAAAAGTATAACTATATCCAGCAAAAATAGAGAATTTTTTAGAAGGATAATAACTAAAAGAACTATAAAGAGTAAAATCTGTTTTGTTTCCTTTGAAATTGTCTGTAGGAAGTTTAACTCCCCCTCCAACTGCCATACGAAGTTTTGGAGAGAGAAAAAAATGTTTTTTTAATTTTATAATTGTATCAGTTAAACCTTCTTGAGAATGTTCTTTGAAATAACCAGTTTGAATGATAAAACTCCAATCATGTTGATAAAATTTTAAAGCAATAGTATGAATTGTTTGTTTTACATTATTTTGTAATTCCTTATCATGATTTATTCCTATAGTATAAGAGAAAATAAGGCTATTATAGATTGCTTCTTTTGGAAGAGTTAAAATTTTAACTATGCATCCATTTTTATCTACTTCACTTAAAAATGGGGTATGGGGGCATTTATCAAGATTATCAGGAACTCCATCTAAATCTTCATCATTAAAATTTTGAGAAAAAAGAAAAATTGGCAATAAAAAAGTCCATATAATATATTTAATCATTTTCATGCTCCTCGTGATTTTCATGTTCAATTTCATGTTCATGGTTATTCTCCTTTTCATGATGAATGTTATCGTGTTCTATTGTTGTTTGAGTAGGTAATTGTTCTTGGTTGTTATGTTCGTTTTCTTGTTCTATATGTGAACTGTTTTCATAAATGTCAATTTTATCTAAATCATGATCGATATTTTTAGAGTGATTGAGATGTTTTTGATGAGTAATGTTTTTTGTTGTTACCTCATGCAAGACGGATTGTGCATTTTTTGAAGGATTGTGTTGTGTTAATTTTTTAATAGCTTTAATACGCTCTTGTTCATTCATTTTAACTATTTCTCTTTTAAACTGATTCATTAATTTATAGCGAAGAGAAGGTGGGGCTTTCTTAATTGCTTCTATTAAATTATCAATATTACCATAAATTGGTAAAAGTAATATTATTAACCCTACTAATTTTTTCATTTTTTTTCTTTTAAAGTTTTTGCAAAATCAAGTATTATGGTAGTTCCTTTTTTTTGTTGGCTTTTTATTATTATATCAATATTTAATTCATTAGTAAATTTTTGTACGATATGTAATCCAATGCCTATTCCTCTTTCTTGCTCTTTGTAAAATCTTTCTAATACTTTTTGAGGATTTTTAATGCCTTTACCAGTATCGATAATATATATTTTTGTTTTTTTTATAATTGTTGTAACACTTCCTCCAGGATAATTATATTTAGCGGCATTTGTTAAAAGGTTATCTAAAATTCGAATCAAAAGTTCTTCATTAGTAAAAGCTTTTAGTTCATTTTCTTTTTTAAAAAAGAAATTTATTTTTGGATAGAGATTTTTTATAAAATTTACTCTATTATGGGTAATTTTATCTATTTGAATATAGTTTTTTTGAGAAGGTAATTGATGTAGAAAACTTTTTAAATTGTTTTGTAAAAGTAAAATTGTATCAAGACTATATTCAATTCTTTGAATAATTGGCTCGTTTTGATATTTGAGTTTTAACATATCAATATTTAAAACCATCGAAGTTATAGGGGTATTGAAATCATGTAATATATCTTTAATAAATTCTTCATTTAAGCGTAGAGCAGTTCGTATCGGTTTAAGGCTATATAGAGTAAATAAAAATGCTAATAGTGCTAAAATTAGACTGGCTAATAAGAAACGAAAAAAGAGTTTAACTTGTATATTTTTCAAATCTTTTGTAATGTGATAGTTAGGATATGAGATTTTCAATAGAAATTTTTGAGATTTTGGAATTGTAAAGAAACTATAAAAAGTATGGTTTTTGGTAATGAGAATATTTGTTTTATTATTTTTTTTGGGAACAAAATCAAATAAAAATTTTTTGCATTGCATTGTTAAACTGCACAGTTGCATATTTTTATAAATATTTTTTTTATACTCTTCATATTGAATATGATAAATTTCTATAAAAAGGAAAAAAAGAAGTATTTCCATTAAAGAAAAAAAAACAAAAAAATTTTTTATAAATGATTCTTTTTCATATTTTTTCAATTAAGTAACCTCTCCCTCTAATATTTTTAATTTCTATACCTAATCTTTGTTTAATTTTATTAATTGTAACTCTTAAAGCTGTATCTGAAGGATGATCTAAACACTCACATAATTCTTCTTTTGGTATTACTTTGCCTCTTGATTCTATTAATTTAACAAAAACTTTATAAGCAATTGGTCCTAAATCTATAATATCACCATCTTTTCGTATCAGCTGCGCTTGGGGCTCATAAACTATATTACCATGAGTAATTGTTTCTTTTTTAAATTTTGCTTGAAGACGGATTAGTAACTCTTGAGGTTTGAATGGTTTCTTTATATAATCTATTGCTCCTAAATTAAAAGCTTGAGATAAGGAATGTAGATCATCTAAGGCAGTAATAAAAATTGTGGGCGTTAAATCTTGAGCATGCCTTAAGTTTTTTAATAATTCTAATCCATTTCCTTGAGGTAAATTAATGTCTAATAAATAAAGATTATATTTATTTTTAAAACTCAATTCTTCGGCTTCTTCCATAGTTAATGCAATATCTACTTTATATCCTTCCTGTTCTAAAAAAAGTTGAAGTGTTTCAGATAAGATTTGATCATCTTCTAATAAAAGAATTCTCATTTATAATGCCTTTTTTTGATTTACTATATTAATAACTTATAACTTAAAATAATATGAAAAAATATTGATAATTAGAGACATGGTGGCAAAGGGGTGGGAATTAATCATCCCCACCAGGGCCATTGTGACAATCATAACAACTTACCTGATGATCTTTGTTAAATTGCTTAGTACCCCATTCAGTAGAAAAGACTCTCTTGGTCCAAGTTTCAGAAAG
>JALVTH010000062.1 GCA_027036015.1 Campylobacteraceae bacterium | reverse complement strand
TAGGTGCAACAGATCAGAGTATCACCGAAGCATTTACTTTAAAAAGTAAATAGCTTGAGGGTCAGTGAGATGGTTGCACCAAAACCTAAGTAGCGACAAAATCAAGCTTATGCTTAGATTGTATTTACGAGGTAAGGTAATAGTGCAACCAGTTGTGTTCACATCATTTAATGATGCTAACGAGCTCTTTATTATCTTAAAGGCTCATAAATGTATTCTATCGGATTAGACATATCAAAGTCAAGTATTGCAGTGCATATTCCTAAAAATAATCTTGATTTTGAAATAGAAAATAGTATGCAAGCACTTAAAGCACTTCTTTCAAAACTTAAAAAACTCTATAAAAAAGAGATAAATAGTGTTGTATGGGTTTTTGAGTCTACAGGAAGTTACTCATCTTTAATCTATCGCTTTTGTGCTCAAAAAGATATTAAGGTTTTTATGCCAAATCCAAAGCAAGCAAGAGGATTTGCCAAAGCAATAGCACAAAGAAATAAAAGTGATAAAATTGATGCAAGAGTTTTAGCTAAAAGTATTATTATTGCTAAAGAAGATGAGATAAAAGTTCCAAAAATTAATCCTTTGGTAGAGAGCTTTAAAGAGCTTATTGGTTATTATAGACTCCTTGTTAAGCAAGAGAGTCAATTAAAAAATCATAAAGAGTCTTTAATTGCCAAAGAAGCTAATAAAACTCTAATTAGAAGTGTTAATAAACAAATTGAGTCTCTACAAAAAGAGCAGGAAAAATTAATTGATTCAATGAGTGAGTTAATTCAAAAAGATGAAACTCTTGTTAAAAAATTAAATGCTATCAAATCTATTAAAGGTATAGGCAAATTAACAGCCTTAATACTTTTGCATCTTTTTATTCGTTATCCTAATGCAAATCAAAGACAAATTGTATCATTAGCTGGACTTGACCCTATTATTAGAGAATCTGGCACTTCTATTAGAGGGAAGGTTAAAATATCCAAAGCAGGAGACAAAATATATAGAGCATCTCTTTTTATGCCAACAATGGTAGCAATACGACACAACACTAAAATTAAAGCTTATTATGAGAGATTAAAAGCCAATGGCAAACATACAACTGTTGCTCAGGTTGCTGTAATGAGAAAGTTACTTATTATTGCTCATTCTATTTATAAAAGTGAGGAAATGTATAAAGAAAAATAGTAGAAAATATTTATCATAAAAGGTATGAAAATTGGTATAATTGTTATGTTTTTTAGGGGATTTTAAGGTAGCGACTGACCCATCTATCCTCCATCTATCCTTCCTCTATCCTTTAACCTATCTATCACTCTATCCTACAGGTTATTTTAGGGTTTAATATATAAATTCTATTTTAATAAATTTTGTAAAACTTTTCTTGCCTCACCTCTTTTAATATGGTTTAGAAAAAAGGGAAAAAAGGGGGGTCAGGTGATAATAATAATATCTCTAACCCTTTTTTATAGGGGTCTTTTATAGGGGTCTGGTGTTGAAAATTTACTTTTTCTATTTATAAAAGTGTAAATTCAATGCCAAAACATTCCTCCCAATTTTTCCCTTAAAAGTAAGGACTTTTGTATAATTTATCTTATACCTATTCCGATATGATTATGAACTAAAGCTTTTCAACAAAGGCTATAAAATCAATGTTTTTTAATTCTTTATTATCCATTTTCAATTTTCAACTGGTATTACCACCTTTTATTACTCCAATTGCTCTTTATATTACACTCTCTTCCTTATTCAAAGCCAAAAGTTAAAAGTTAAGCTTCATTCTCATACCTTCAAATCAAAATATAACCTGCTACTATTCATAAATTCTTGCATTGAGATCTCTTTTATCATCTAAAACTTTTATTTTTTTAATTATGCTACAATTAGCCCAAGAATTTAAGGAGTAAAAATGAAAGCGCAAAAAGAGCACTTTTTAAGAGACATTCAAAAAATTTATGAAAAAATCACACAAGAAAATGAAAAACTCAACCATTTTTATGATATAACCCAAGGCAAAGAGAATAAAGATGCACAAAAAGTAGTTGAGCAATTTTTGCAAAAATTGCAACTTCCAAATTCAAAAGAAGCAGTTGTGGCAATTTTAAATCGATTGGTGAATTTAAAAGAAGATAGCCTCATTTTGCTTTTTAAAAAGCAAGGTTTAAGCGAAGAAGAGATTGAAAAAAAACTTGAAATTGCTTATGAAGAGGTGAGTAACTTTTATTTACAAAGACATCAAAAACTTATTGATTTTATTGAACAAAACTCTCTTTTAAATCCATTTTATAGAAAACTTATTCAAGGTGTGCATGAAATTGGCAAAAGCTTTACCTCTTGGCAAAGAAAATGGTTTAAACACATAATCAATACAATCAATAAAGAGCTCCTTCAAAAACATAAAAATGATAAAGCTGTTATTGCTATGCTTCAAGAAAAGGGGCTTTTAGAGTATGAAGAAGATGGAAGTATTGCTGATAGAGCCTATTCGGTTTTAATCAAAGAAGATTCCACCTATAAAGCCACCCCTTATGCTGTAGCTTTTGAAAAAGAGGTGCAAGAACTTACACAAAAAATTGATACTTTGCTTGAAGCTTTAAGTTCTTTAGAAGATAGCGTTTTTAACCAAAAGCAAGCATGGCTTAACTATTTTAATGCAATAAAATATGCACTTTTATGCAAAGATTCAAGTAAGCTTTTAAATCTTTGGCGCCAAGTTGATAGAGAGTGGATGGCAATTACAACCCCTCTTCAAGTTGGACATCCGCTTGAATATTACGAAGATAAATATCGAAAAGCTGTTGCACTTGAGTGGGATTTGCGCATTATTAATCCAAATTTTAAAGAGCAAAGCAGTGGAAAAAATGATATTAAAAAAGTTGCTTTTGAACTTGCAAAAAGTTTTGGCAAAGAGGCTTTGGGAATAATTGAGAAAAATTTGCTCCAAATTGATAGAGTCCAGCTTTATATCAGCACTCCAGCTCTTTTTTACGCGGCTGAATTTAATGGACTCTTTTCTGCTCAAGTTGTACCAAATGATGAGATAGTTAGCGCTGAGCTTGGCAAAAAGATTTTTGCATATATTGATTTTGTTAGAGAATCAAAGGCAAAAAAACCAATTATGCAAATTGCAATTGAAGCTTTTGGTAAAGCATTTATTTTAGAGCAAAAAGATTTAATTAAAAATAATCCAAATCTTTGGAATAAAATTTATGAAATCACAACAATTGGACATGAATTTGGTCATATTTTATGGATTGATAGCGATACAGAAACATTAATGAACAAAAGCGGAGAGTTTAAAAATATTGAAGAGTTCAAAGCAACAACAGGTGGTATGATGGCATTTTTTAATAATGGGCAAAAAGAGCTAATAAAGCACTTTATCGATGATGTTGTAACAAGAGCTGTAAGCTTAATTGCCTGGCAAGAGGTAAAAGAGGTTGAACCTTACTACTGTGAAGGTTTAATTCATTTAGAACTTCTTTATAAAGCTAAGATAATTCATTTTGACAGAATAAAAGTTACAATTGATTATGAAAATTATGAAATTATGAAAAAGCTTTATCAAAATGTTTATAAAGAGTTAGCTTTGCACTATCTAAACAAAAAAGATGCCGCTTTATTTTTGGAGCAATTTTGCACAAAAGAAGAACAAATATATTACCCAAAAACACCTCAACTCAAAGAGTTTGTAAAAGCTTATTATAAACGCTACCAAGAGGTTGGAAACATTGTTGCTGCCATCTAATATCAATAAAAATCTAATACAAGATTGCGAACTTCATATTATTGGGCACAAAATATTTGTAAGAATGAAAGATGTGCCCATGTATCTTTCGAAAAAGGTTCGAGATAGTATCAGAAACCGATATAGCCACTCAATTGAAGTAGGACTTGCAACTGAATATATAATTGATTCAATTTCCAAAGATTTACAAATAAATTTAAACTTTTTTGGTGTTGCAAAAATTGTAGGATTAGTGCACGATATTGGTCATACTGCCTTTAGTCATGATGGAGAAGTTATTTTAAATAAACTGCTTCAAGAAGCATCAAGAAAGCTTGGAGTAAGAATCTATTTTGATGCTAATTTAAATAATTTTAGGAGAATTTTCAAGTATGGCCTATTTGATCCACTTTTGCCAAAAATCAAACGATATACCTTAGCTTCACTTTTAAAGCACCCAAATACTCTTTATAAATATCCTGAATTTGCTTTTTTACAAAACTATTTAGAAGAGGCAATTGCTTTGGAAGAAAAGTTTTTAGCACAGCACAATATTACAATTAACAATAAAACACAAAAAACAATTCTGTGCCAGGCTATGGATTTGGCTGACGAAAACCGCTATTTAGTAACTGATATTATCGACTCACTCAATATCTACTCAAAAGAAGAGATGAAAGTTATTTTACAAGAGATGATTCAAACAAAATTGAGTTTGCAAGAGCTTGCCAAATTTACCTTTATCCACAAAAAACTAATGTTTGCAAAAGATGTTAAAGAACTCTTAATTGCTCTTTTAGAGCAAGAAAGCAAAGCAAAAACTAATTTTCAAACAGCAATGAATACAATTTCAATGGCATTTAATCGCAATTTCTACCTTAGTAAAAATGGTGCACTTAAAGCAAAAAGCAATCTTTTAGATGCTTTAAAAGAGGATTTTAAAAAAATTGGTGCAAAATATATTTGGGGCTCTAAAAAAATCAAAAAAATAAAAAAACCATTTAATGAATCGTTTGCATTTGTAGCACGATATTTTTTGTTTGAAAATTACGATATAAATCTTATAGATAGCCATACTTATAAAAAGGCTCTTATCAAACTAAAATCCAAAACACTTGATTATAAAACAAAAAGATTGCAAGAATTAATTTTGTTAAGAAACTTTTTAGGAGGCTTAACAAATCCAAAAATAGAAGAGCTTTATAAAAAAATTGTACTTTCTCAATATGAGAGAAAACATCAACTCTCACCTAAAAAGAGAAAAAAACTGCTCTATCACACACCTATTAAAAGCTTTAAAAAGAAAATTAAATATATTTAAAGCCTTCTTTTGGGCTTTTTTAAATCCTTTAGCATTTGCTGTTATAATATATAAAAATGAAAAAGGGTATAGATGAAAAAACTTTTATTATTTTTGCTTTTTGTTATGCTATTAAATGCAAAATCGCTTGTTCACATCACTCCTCCTCCAATTTCAAAAGCAACCATTGCACACTATTTAAAAATTATCAACTCTATTAGAAGCCACACGCAAGATTGCGGCATTTATGGAGTAAAACCTCCTGCTCCTCCTCTTAAATGGAACTACAATCTTTATAAAGCTGCATATGAGCATAGCCGCGATATGGCAATGAATAGTTTTTTAGAACACTGGGGCTCTGGCACAAAATATGATTTAACCGGCAAAATTTATGGAGCAAGTGATCACTTTTTAAGAGCAAAAGCCAATGGTTATTGGCATAATAACTATATTGGAGAAAATATTTTATTTGGCAATTACCACTTTAGTCCTGAACTTGTTATGAAACTTTTTGTTGAGCATGATGAACATTGTCCAAATATGATGAATAAGCGCTTTAAGGATGTTGGAGTTGCTTTTTATTACAATCCAAAAACTGGACGCGAATATTGGACTGTACTTTTAGGAGTGCATCATGTTAAAAGATATAAATATTAAATTTAAAGTACTTTCTTTGCTTTTTTTGCTTATTGGCTGTGGAGGAAGCAGTAATGAGTTGCCAAAACTAAGTAGCTACTATAAGCCAACACCCCTAACCACTTGGGATTGGCAATTAAATGTAGATTCAATTAAAACCTATCAAGATGTTTTAGTTTATGATATTGACCTTTTTGATACTCCAAAAGAAGAGATAACAAAACTTCATACAATGGGGAAAAAAGTAATTTGCTATTTTAGTGCAGGATCTTATGAAAATTGGCGCGAAGATAAAGATAAATTCCCAAAAGAGGCTCTTGGCAAAGAGCTTGATGGCTGGAAGGGTGAAAGATGGCTTGATATTCGAAATAAAAAAGTTTGGGAGATTATGAAAAATCGCATTGCTTTAGCAAAAGAAAAAGGGTGTGATGGAGTTGAACCTGATAATGTTGATGGTTATGTCAATGATACAGGATTTAATTTAAGTGCTCAAGATCAGCTCAATTTCAATAAATTTTTAGCCTCTCAAGCACACAAAAATAATCTTTCAATTGCTTTAAAAAACGATTTAGATCAAATTCCAAAGCTTGTTAATGATTTTGATTTTGCTATCAATGAACAATGCCACGAGTTTGATGAGTGCAATAAATTAATGCCTTTTATCAATGCTAATAAAGCTGTATTTAATGCAGAATATGATGAAAAATATAAAAATAATAATAGTGCTTTTACAAAGCTTTGCTCTGATGCGAAAAAAAGAAAATTTTCAACCGTCGTTTTTTCGCAAGAGCTTGATGGAAGCTTTAGAAAGAGTTGTCAATAGATTCTAACAGTGCATTATATTTTTGAACAATTGCTTCATTGCCTCTTTTTTTTGCGCCATTAATTAAAATTTGTGCTTTTTTTCTAATCTCTTTTTGTACCACCTTGCCAAATTGTTTATCGTTAATATGTTTTAGCATCGCTGCAATTCGAAAGCGATCCATTCCCCAATATTTAAATGAGAGCTGATCCTCATGTCCGCCTGTTTTGGCAATTAAAGGCTCATCAATCAAACCAACATAATATTTTTTCGTAATTCTTAACCACAAATCATAATCTTCACAAGCTGGGAGATTCTCATCAAAAAGTCCCACATCTTCAAAGATACTTTTATGAATCATAACAGCTGAGGGTGAAATTAAACACATTTTTAAAGAGGGTTCAAAAATAAAGCCTTGCTTTTTTTTAGCAAACTTTTTTGGCTTTATTATTTGCACACCATGCTTTATCCATAACTCATCAGTTTGCGAAATGAAAATCTCGGGATTTTTTTTATGAAAGCTCGCTTGCTTTAAAAGCTTATCCTCAAACCACCAATCATCAGAATCTAAAAAAGCAATCCATTCACTTTGGGCTATCTTTATTCCAGCATTTCGTGCTGCACTCACACCCTTATTTTCTTGGCGCAAAACCTTAATGCCTTCAATACTATCTAAAATCTTTGCTGTTTCATCGCTTGAGCCATCATCAACAACAATAATCTCTTTTGGCTGAAAGCTTTGTTGTTTTACTGAATTTATAGCTCTTTTTATTGTTTTTGCTCGATTATAAGTTGGAATAATAACACTTACTTCCATTGCTTTACTTCATTAAAAAGCTTTTTTGCAATATCTTTTGGTGCTTGAATAAAAAGTGGATGCTTTTTAGGATCTAAATGTGTAATGATTTTTTTCATCAAAGCTTCATTTGGCAATGCCGTGCATCCAACAGTTGGACGCGGTTTAATATGAATAAAAATACAACTGCCTCTGCCTGCAATTGCTTTTTTATCAAAAAAATTGTGATCTACTACAACACCTAATTTATAAAAATTGCTTTGTAATCTCATATTCTCATAAGAGTTGTAATCTTGATTTACCCTTCTTGTATCTATGATATGATTGTAAAATTGAGAATTTTTATCATCAATACAGCGATGAAATTTGCTCATTACTCTATATGGAAAGCTAAAATTTTGCTTTTCATAGCCAAAAGCATAAACTAAATTAAAAATTCCAGCTGGTGCTTTGCCATCTCCTTCTTTTTTTATATTGAGCGCATTTTTTGGTATTTTATGAAGCCCAATTCCCCACGCTAAACCATTCTTGCCAACAAATACTTTACTTTGCATTAATTTGTGCCACTTTTTACCATCTTTTTGCCAAAACTCAAGCATCCCACTTTTACTTTGCCAAGAAGGCGTTTGAACCAAAATAACTTGCCAAGTCTCTTTAGCAAAAAGACTAAAACTCAAAAGTAAAAAAAGAAAAAATTTCATTTTAATCCTTTACACTATTTATCTATAATCTTAATCAAGAAGATTTAATTTTTGTTTAAGAAAAAAAATCATATCATTTTAAATGAACGATGGTCATTCATTTAAAAGGAAAAAAATGGCAATTATTGTAGATAAAGTCAAAAAGCGCCAACAAATTGCCCTTGCATGCAAAGATTTAATAGCAAATGAAGGGATTAAAAATTTAACTATTAGCAAAATTACCCAAACAGCTCACATTGCGAAAGGAAGCTTTTATGACTATTTCGAAAGTAAAGAAGATTTAGTTTTTGAACTCACATTACAACTTATGAATGAGTATAACCAAAGTATAGAACAAAAATTAAAAGGTGCTTTCACTATCAAAGAAAAGCTTTTTATTTTTGCAAGCTTTTTTTATGATAAAAAATATAGCTTACTTCGTAAAATCTATAATGAATTTATTGCCATTGCCCTTACAACTCCAAATCAAAAAATGATAGAGTTTCAAAGCTCTTGTTTTACACTCTATCAAGAGTGGATTAGTGAAATTTTATCTTCAATTCCAAACAACAAAGCAATTGCTTCTTATTTAATAAGCGCTTTAAAAGGAATTTATATTAGTGCCATAGCTCTAAATAAAGAAAATCGACTAAAAGATGAACTTGAAAATTTTATTACCCTCTTTTTGCAAAAGGTTATACAATGAAAAAAATACTATTTTTGCTTTTGCCTTTATTTCTTTTTAGCGCCTCCTTGCAAACACTTTTAAAACAAGTGCAAAACTCAAATCTCTCAAAAGCCAAAAGTTATGAAGTGCTCTCAAATGTTTACGAGCTTCAATCAGCTAAAAAAGCGCCCCTGCCAAAGGTGCTTTTAAATCTTAATGCCCAAAACCTCAACCCAAAAAGCCCCTTTACTACTGGAACAATTTATAGCGCTTCTATTATATTAAATTATACCATCTTTGATGGCGGTAAAAAAAGAGCCAAAATTACTCAAAAACGCTTTTTGCTTGCATCAAGCACATTTGAACGCTCTTTTTTTGTAAAAAATTTAAAGCTTCAAGTAATAAAACTCTTTTTTGATATCAAAACACTTGATGCATTAAAAAAGGTTTATTTAGAAAAAGAAAGACTCCTTAATAAAAAACTTATTCAATTAAAAAAACTGTATCAAAATGGACTTAGCACTAAAGATAATCTTTTAAGCTTACAAGCTGCTTTGCAAGAAAATAGATTTAATTTACAAAACATTGCCTATCAAAAAAAGAGTTTGCTTTTTGCTTTAAAAACTTTACTCAATCAAAAAATCAGCCATCTTGGCAAAGGATATTTGCTAAAACAAAACGTTGCCTTTAAGCCAAACAAAGAAGTTTTAGCACTAAAAGCCAAAGCTTTAGCCCTTTTTGCCACAGCAAAAGGGATTAATGCTGCAAAAATGCCTCAAGTTACTTTGCAAGCATCTATTAGTAAATTTGCTTACAATAGAAGCGACTTGCTCCATCCAAAAGGAATAAATTCACAAAGCAAAATTGCTCTTAATGCTTCTTATTTGCTTTTAGATAATAATGAAATAACTTTTAAAAGCCAAGCAATCAAAGCAAAAGCTATGGCTCTTATGATACAAGCAAAGCAAAAACTAATAGAACAAAAAAACAACTTCCTCCTTGCAAAAGAAAAAATTGCACTCATTCGCAATAAAATAAAAACCCAAGTAGCAAGGCTCAAAAGCACAAAGGCTCTTTTAAATAGCCAAAGTCAAAAGTTTAACAATGGACTTGTTGATTATGTAAGCTATCTTGAAGCACTCACAAATTATACCTTGTCAAAAGCAAAGCTTCAAAAAGCCTATAATGAGCTTGAAATTGCCTATGCATTGTATTATTTTTATAGCGGAAACAACTTAAGGAGGTTTGTAAAATGAGATATTTTTTTATCCTATTTCTTACAATTTTTCTCAATGCCCAAGATATCTATGCAACTTTTAAAGTCTATGGTTTTAAAGAAGCAAATTTAGCCTTTAGCAGCAGTGGGATTGTTAAAAAAGTAAATGTAGACATTGGCTCTTTTGTGCATAAAGGTGATATTTTAGCTATTTTGCAAAACGATGATTTAAAAGCTACTTTGCAAAAGGCAAAAGCGGCTCTTGAATTTGCCAAAAAAAATTTTGAACGTATTCAAAAAAGTAAAAGTGTCTTAGATAAACAAAGCTACGATAAAGCACTCTTTAATTTACAAACTGCCAAAGCAAAATTTAAACTTGCCAAAGCAAATTATGAAAAAACTTTTTTAAAAGCTCCATTTGATGGAGTAATATTTTATAAAGCACTTGAAGTTGGCGACGCGGTTCCAGGAAGCTTAAATCCAAGAGTTGTCTTTAAAATCCAAAGCAAAAGCAAAAGAAAACTTATATTACATTTTAATCAAGAATATCTTAGTAAAGTAAAAGTTGGCACTCCTTTTGAATTTAGCATTGAAGGATTGGATAAAAATTACACTGCTCCAATTTGCAAAATCTATCCACGAATTAATCAAAAGCAAGAAATAACTGCAGAAGTAATTACCACAAATTTACCAGCTGGCGCATTTGGGCACGGCTACATAAAGGCACAATAATGGCTTGGATCTATTTAGTTTTAGCAATTATTGCAGAAGTGCTTGGCACAACAGCAATGAAGCTTAGTCTTGGTTTTAATAAATTAGCTCCATCTATTGCAATGCTTCTTTTTTATTTACTATCACTTTCTTTCCTTACCTTAGCACTGAAGAAAATAGAAGTTAGCATTGCCTATGCTATTTGGAGCGGGCTTGGCACTACATTAATTACTCTTATTGGAATACTCTATTTTAAAGAGCATTTAGATGTAATAAAGCTTCTTGGCATAGCTTTAATCATTATTGGTGTTGTTTTACTGCAGCTAAAAGGAGCAAGCAGTGTATAAATTAGCCATTAACCGCCCAATTGCAACACTTATGTATGCGCTCACACTTATTATTTTTGGGCTTTATAGTTTTAAAGTAATGCCAAGTTCACTCTTTCCAAAGGTTGATTTTCCAATTGTAACAATTAAAACAATCTATCCAGGAGCTGATGCCTCAACCATTGAATCAAGAGTTACCAATAAAATCGAAGAAAAAATTGCAACAATTAATGGAATCGATAAAATCATCTCAACAAGCAGTGATAGTGTAAGTGTCATAACTGTGCAATTTTTCTTAAGCCGCGATATTGATGAAGCCGCAAATGATATTAGAGACAAAGTAAGTGCTGTAGTACTTCCAAAAGATGCCAAAAAACCACTTATTAGCAAACTTGATATTGGAGGAGCAAGTGTAATTAATATCTTTTTTGCCGCAAAAAATCAAGAAGATTTTAGAAAGCTCATGCCTTTAATTGATGATAAAATCAAACCGCTTTTACAACAAATTGAAGGTGTTGGAGCAATTAATGCTATTGGTTATCGCGATAAAGAGATAAAAATTTTTCCAAACTTAGATAAATTAAATGCTCACAATATCACTTTACAAGAGTTAGAACAAATTATTCAAGCACAAAATCTCAACTTAAGCGGTGGAAAAATTATTAATAAAAACAACGAAATTATTCTAAAAACAAAAACCGAAGCTACCTCAATTAAAGAGCTTGAAAATATTCAAATTGCACCGCATCTTTTTTTAAAAGATGTAGCCACAATAAAAGAGAGCTTAAGCGATGCTAAAAGCTATGCCGCCTTAAACCAAAAACAAGGCGTTATGCTTGAAGTGCAAAAAATCTCAGGCGCAAATACCTTAGAGGTAGTAAAAAGAGTTAAAAAGGCTTTGCCACAAATCAAAGCACTTGCAAGCAATTATGAAGTACAGCTTCTTAATGACACTACCATTTTTATAAAAAACTCTCTAAATAGCGTTAAATTTGATTTAATTTATGGAATTATTTTATCGGTTTTAATTATTTTTCTTTTTTTAAGAAATATAAAAATTACACTCATCTCAGCCTTAGCAATTCCATCATCTGTGCTTGGTACATTTGCTTTGATGCACTTTATGGGTTTTGGACTTAATAAACTCACCCTTATAGGACTTACTTTAGCAATTGGAATTATTATTGATGATGCTATTGTTGTAGTGGAAAATATCTATAAAAAGTTAGAAGCTGGACATTCTAAGCTTGAAGCCGCCTTTTTAGGCGTAAAAGAGATTGCTTTTGCTGTTTTTGCAATTTCTGCAATGCTTTTGGCTGTTTTTATTCCAGTTGGTTCAATGAGCGGGATTGTTGGAAAGTTTTTTGAAAGCTTTGCAATTACTGTTGCATTTGCTATTGTAATTTCATATACCGTTGCAATGAGCCTTATTCCAAGCTTTAGTGCAAGAGTGCTTGATACTAAAAAGAGTCGCTTTTATATAAAAACAGAAAAGTTTTTTCATGCAATAGAGTCAATTTATGCTAAAATTTTAAGTGTTACATTGCGCCATAAAGCTTTGGTTTTGATTACTACAGTTGCCATTTTTATTGGTTCTTTAGCACTTTTTCCTAAAATTGGAATGGATTTTATCCCCAAAGAAGATAAAAGCGAATTTGAAATAAAGCTCAAAACAAAACCAGGCATCTCGCTTGAAGCAATGATTCAAAAAGTTCAAACAATAGCTAACTTAGTTAGAAAAGATAAAAATGTTCTTTTTACTACTACTTCAATTGGATATAATGCGGCAAAAGAGATTCATAAAGCAAAAATCTATGTAAAACTTATTGATAAAGAAAAAAGAGCACTGCATCAAAATGATATTGTGCAAAGTTATCGCAAAAAGCTTAAACAATTTGAAAAAGATTTTTTTATAACGGTGGGAGCCATACCAAATATAAAAGGTGTTGGAGCTGATGTGCCTTATCAAATCATTTTAAAATCAACAAACTTTGCTTTGCTTGAAAAAACAGCAAAAGAGCTTGTAGCACATTTAAAAAAGAAAAAAGGCTTTGTTGATATCGATACCAATTTAGATGGAGCAAAACCGCAAATCGATATAAAACTGAAAAAAGATATGGCAACTCTTTTTGGCATTAGAGCAATTGATGTTGCAAAAGCAATCAATATTGCCTACTCAAGCGATTTGGCAATAAGCCATATTAAGCAAAATGGCAAAGAGTTTGATATTACCTTAAGATTATCCAATAAAGATAGAACTACTTTGCAAAATTTACAAAAAATTATGCTTCGCTCTAAAAGTGGAGCACTCATTCCATTAACAGCTGTTGCAAAAATTAAGCCAAGCTTTTCGCAAGCCGCAATCAAACATTTTGATAGAGAGCGACAAATTACAATTTTTGCAAATCTTTATGGTTTAGATCTTGGAGGAGCTATCAAATATACCAATGCATGGCTAAAAAAACATTTGCCAAAAGAAGTGAGCTTTAGATATAGCGGTTTTGCCGAAGAGATGGGAAAAACTGCAAAAGCTTTTGGTATGGCAGCCATTACTTCAATCATTTTAATGTATATTATTTTAGCAATTTTATATGAATCACTCATTCAGCCAATTATTATTATGATGGCTCTACCTTTAAGTATTATTGGGGTAATGATTGCACTCTTTCTTTCAAAAACGCATTTTAGCCTCTTTGTTATGATTGGCTTTATGCTTTTAATGGGAATGGTTGGCAAAAATGGAGTGCTTTTAGTTGATTTTGCCAATGAGCTTGTTTATGAAAAAAAGCAAGAGTTAAAAGAAGCTTTAATTCATGCTGGGCAGATGCGCCTTCGCCCAATTTTAATGACCACATTTGCAATGATTTTTGCAATGTTGCCTTTAGCCCTTGGACATGGTGCGGGGAATGAGACCAAAGCTCCTATGGCAATTGCTATTATTGGCGGACTCATTAGCTCAACTATTTTAACGCTATTAGTTATTCCTGCTATTTATGGCTCATTGTATAAAATCGATAAATTTTTGCGAAAATTTTATGAAGTTGGAAAAGTGCAATGAAAAAAGTAGCTTTAGCCCTATCAAGTGGTGGAGCAAGAGGGTATGCCCATATTGGAGTAATCGAAGCTTTACAAAAAGCTGGTTTTGATATAGAAGCAATTAGTGGCTCTTCTATGGGTGCACTTATTGGAGGGCTTTTTGCTTGTAATAAATTAAACGAATATAAAGAATGGGTTTTGGAGCTTGATGCGCTTGAAGTAATTACTTTGCTTGATTTTTCACTTAAAAGTGGAGGCGTTATTGAAGGAAACAAAGTCTTTATGAAACTTCACAAAATGATAGGTAATGTAAAAATTGAAAATCTTCCAATAGCCTATACAGCTGTAGCAACCAATCTGACAAAGAAAAAAGAAGAGTGGTTTCAAAGCGGCTCTTTACTTGATGCCATTAGAGCATCAATTGCAATTCCAACAATTTTTACACCCAAAAGAATAGGCAATAATATCTATGTTGATGGCGGTTTGCTTGACCCTTTACCAATAGCTCCTTTATTAGCAGCCAAAAGTGATTATTTAATTGCAATCAATTTAAATGGAAAAAACAAAAAACTTCATACAATTAAAATTCCAAAAGCCAAACAAACTCAAGCTAATATCCTCAAAGAAAAACTATTACACTATTTTCAAAGTAACTCTATTTCCATATTTGAAGTTTTTGGCCAAAGCATCGATTTAATGAGTGATGCTATAATGCAATGTAAACTTGCAAGTACTCAGGCTGATTTTATAATTGACATTCCAAGTAATTTGGCAGGATTTTATGAATTTCACAAAGCCTACGAACTGATAGAATATGGTAAAAAAATCACCAAACACTTTTTAGAAGAAAATTTTATACAATAAAAATCTTTCAATTTCTAATAAACAAAGAAGCTCTTTTTGCAAAAATGCAAAAAGAGCTCATATCTTACTTTTGTAGTGTAATAAGTTTTGCCAAAGCAGAAGTAAAACCGGCATTATAATCTGTAGCAACCTCATTTCTTACAAAATCTCCTCTGTCATCTTTATAATCAAAATCATCCGCACTTGCAGGTCCTCCTACCAAAGCGCCTATTAAAAGATGTCTGTTGTTTTTTGGATTATCAATTGAATGGGTAGGAGAATCATGGGCTGCTCTATGGTGAGGATTTATAGGATAATTTTTACCAACACCCACCACATAGCTTGCATTTCTTGGATTATCTCCCAAGATATAATCTATCTGCTTTTTAGCAAAAGCAATATAAAGCGACTTTTTATCAGCTGGTGCAATATCGCTGTAAGATAAAGCAATAAAAGCCGTTGTAGAAGCGTATCTCAAAGAACCCCATTGATTTAAAAATACCAAACCGCCAGGCGTCTTTTTGAGTTTGTAAAGCCAGTTATTTAGGTGGGTTTGAAGTTTTTGATGATATGAACTATTATTTGTAATTTTTGCTAATAGCAGATATGTTCCAACCGATACATTATCCCAGTTATGCGCCCAATAGATTGCACTTTGAGATTTTTCTACATACTCTTTTGCTTTTTGAAGATATTTGGTTTCACCTGTAGCTTTATAAAGCCATACAGCTCCCCATGCCAACTCATCCCAATATCCGCTGTATGAAGTATAATATCCGTTTGCAGCTTTATATCCTTTGTTTCCTTTATAGGTATCGGCAAACTCATATACCCCTTTGGCTTCTTCTAAAAGTTTTGCGGCATATGTAGGATCTTCATCTTTAAATACCATATAACCAGCCGCCATTGCCGCTGCCATCTCTGCTGAAACTTCGCTGCAAGGATTATCTTTATCGCAGCTGTATGTTGGTCTTTTCATTGTCATATCTTGAGGAGGTCCCCAAAACGCATGATCAGCTCCTGGATCACCAACTTGATAATAAACTATGTCATCTGCTACACCTGCTCCTTTTTCATCATAAGCATTCATAAAGTAATCCAAAACATATCGTATCTGTTTTTTGGCAAAATCATAAGCATTTGCCTTAATATAAGCATCTTTTGCCTCTATCATACCCCACTCAAGCATAGTAGCGCTATAAGCCATAGGAAGGTTAAATTTTACATGATCTCCGGCATCAAACCATCCTTTGCTTAAATCTACCCCAACATCCTTTCCGTCATCAAGAGCAGCTGGCACTCTCCAAGTTACCTTCTCAAAAGGACCTGAGGCTTTTTGAGCTTCATAAAAGAGCCAAGAAGCATTTAAAACGCTTTTATAATCTATATCAATATGAGATATTAAAGAATCAGCATTGTTATTTGTGTTGTTGTTTTGTTGATTATTGTTATTTTGGTTATTATTTTGATTGCTATTTTGATTGTTATTATGATTATTATTTTGATTATTTACATTCCCACTTGAGTTTTGATTGCTATTTGAGTTATTTTGATTATTGGTAGAGCCATTTTGATTATTATTTTCATTATTTTGCATTTTATTTGCACAAAAGCCAAAATCTACACTTGAATAGGGTTGAATATTTTTATTCCAATCTACACCTATAAAACTGTACTTATTGTCAATCTTTTGATACTTTGCATTCCAAATGGTATAAATTTCTCCATTTACTTGCAATTGTATCTTCCAACTACGTTCTTTATCTGTTAAATTCGTAAGTTTGATATTTTCACAAAATCCACTTTGCCATTGGCTGGTTATTTTTCTTTGAATTTTTAATTCATTATTTGAAGCAACTTTTGGAGCATGATTTTTAAACTTTTTAGCACAATATCCAAACTCTACACTTGAGTGAGGATAAACATATCTATTCCAATTAACCCCTTTAAAATAGAAAAATTCTCCTCTTTTAATATAATTAGCATTCCAAATATTATAAATATTACCATCTGCTTTATAACCAATATACCATCTTATTGCATTGTTGGAATGATTACTAATTTTTACATTTTCACAAAAACCATTATTCCAACTACTTGTAACTTTTCTTTGAATCTCCAAACCTTGTGCTTGTAAATTTACTGCAGCTAACGCACTTACTGCTAAAGCAAAAATTACTCTCCTTTTTGTGTACATAATCTTCCCCTTTGATAAAGTATCATAAAAATTATTCCATAAAATGGAATTTAATTCAAGGGAAATTAACTTTTTTTATAAATTTTTTTTATGCTTGATTACATTTTTTTCATATGTGCCAAAAAAACTGGATAACTTTTTTGCTTTTTTATAGTATGAATAATATGAAATTCAATACTCCATGAATGAAAATAGTTTTGCAACTCCTCTTTGCTAAAACCAAAATGATAAACCCCCTCATTACCCCTATCATGAAAGCTTCC
The DNA here is from genome assembly GCA_027036015.1 of Campylobacteraceae bacterium. Lineage (GTDB taxonomy): Bacteria > Campylobacterota > Campylobacteria > Campylobacterales > Sulfurovaceae > JAADEQ01. Next base: position 3,514 of record JALVTH010000062.1, on the reverse strand, counting down.
ATCTTCTTTTACCAAATCAGCAATAAAAAGCTCATTGCTAAGAGTGTAGAGTTTTTGCTCTAACTTTGCAATATCTTTTATATGATGCAATACCATTGAAGCAACCACTTTATCAAACTTTTCTTCTACTTCAAAAATATCTTTGCAATAGGCTTTTGCATTTAATTGCTGCTCTTTGGCTTTTTGGTTAAATACCTCAACCATCTTGCATGAAGTATCGATTCCAACTATCTTTTTTGCATATTTTACAAGTTCTAATCCAACCAATCCACTTCCACAGCCAAATTCTAAAATTGTATCACTTTCTTTTACAAAAGGCTTTATTGCACCACTTACGCTTTTAGCCAACTCAACTCTTCTTTGAACCTTATCCCAATTTTTTGCTTCTTTATCAAACCTATTCATCAAGCCACCTTTGTAAACCTTCTAAGGGAAATTTTGTCAAATTTGGAAATTTACCATTTATACCTTTGCCATCTCTTCCATGACAGCTTGCACATACACTGCTAAAATAAAGTGCAGCATCCTTTGCATATTTTTTGTTGCATTTTTTGCCACTAAGTTCAAGTGTATAACAAGCAACATCAAAGGCTTTTTCTTTAGGAATAAAACCACCTTCCATCCCCTCTTTTTGATAATTAAGTCTATTTGAACCATTATTAATTACGTCAATAATATAAGCAAGCTCAGCCTCTTTTAATGATAAAAAATGCTTTTTCTTCTCATTGTTACTTTGTATATTTTGAGTATAAAAAAGATTTTCTTTTCTTTTGCTTTGATAAAAATTAAACATTCCATATCCAAGCACAATTACTATAATGCCAAAAATTAATTTCTCTTTCATCTTACTCCTTTATTGTTTATTATATCAAATTTTTAATAAATAATAATTTTTTTCCTTTAGTTTAATTTTTCTTTAAGTATTTTTTAGCAATAATTTCTCTAAGGAAAATTTTTTTCCTTTAAAAAAAATTAGGAGTAGAAATGAGACAGTATGAGACTTACAGATGCAATGTGTGCGGCAATGAGGTAGAGGTATGTAAAGTTGGTGGCGGAACACTTGTATGCTGCGGCCAAGAGATGGAGTGCATTACCACTAATTTAACGGCAGTAAATTTAATGAAAGCATTTGCTGGCGAATCGCAGGCAAGAAATAAATATGAATTTTTTGCCGATGTTGCACGTAAAGAGGGGCTTCATAGAATTGCAAAGTTTTTCCAAGAAGCGGCAGATAATGAGAAATATCACGCAATGGCAGAGTTTAAAGCTTATAATAAGTTGGTTAACGGCATTGAGCTTGACAGCACGCAAAAAAACCTAATTTACGCAGCAGACGGCGAGAGATATGAACATGAAACTATGTATCCAAATTTCGCAAAAATTGCAAAAGAGGAAGGGTTGGATTCTATAGCAAGGCTCTTTAGGGCTATAGGCAAAGTAGAGGTTGAGCATGAAAAAGAGTATCTTGAACTAAAAGCCGCGCTTGAAGCAGAAGGCTTTTTCGACAGCGAAAATAACGAAGAGTGGATTTGCGAAGTGTGCGGTCATGTGCATAGAGGCAAAAAACCGCCCAAAGAGTGCCCGCTATGCAAAGCCGGCAAAGAGTATTTTAAGAAAAAATGTCAAGATGTAACAAGAGGATAGTTAGAATTTGAGGATTTAGATAATTGAGAATTGAGAATGGATAATGGACAATTTAAATTCCGTAATCCTAACGTAGGTGCGTTCGTGCCGTACAATGAGGGGACAGTGACAGTGGCAGTTTGTATTGCGTTATTCCCGCGAAAGCAGGAATCCAGAGCAATTTATGCCAGAAAATTTTAGAAAATTAAAAAAGGAGGATATTATGGCAAGAGTTGGAAAATCGATTATTAAAGGGATTGAGGCAAAGGAAGTTGTAAGATTGCTAAACAAAGCTTACGCAGATGAATGGCTATCATTCTATCAATACTATATTGAAGAAAAAGTCGTAAAAGGAATTATGAAAGATGCTGCAATTGCAGAGCTTGCTCAGCATGCACAAGATGAATTAAGACACGCTGATATGGTAGCTCAGCGAATTTTACAGCTTGGAGGCACACCGCTGCTAAATCCTAAAGAGTGGTTTGTGCATAGCAATTGCGGCTACGAAGAGCCAAAAAACTTTGACATTTTGGCAATTTTAGAAGATGCAATAAAGGGTGAGCAGTGCGCAATTAGGACATATTCTGAACTTGTAGAATTAACAAGAAACAAAGATATTGTAACTTATGACATTGTAAGCCAAATTTTAGCCGATGAAGTTGAGCACGAAGAGGATTTAGTCGCTTTGCAAGAGGATATTACAGAATTTGTCAAAGAGCTTAAAGCTTCTATGCAAAAGCTTTAAAAATCTCTTTTAAAAGGATTAAAGGGCACAATTTCTATATCGTGTCCTAAAATCCTTAAAATATTTAAAAAAGTTGCAAGGGAGACTTTTGCAAGGAGTCCATTTTCAAGTTTTGAGAGAGTCGGGCGGCTGATATTAGCCATTTTGGCAAGCTCTTCTTGAGAGTAACCTCTCTCTTTTCTTAATTTTTTAATAGTCTCTCCAATTTCTAATAAGTTCATTTGGAATTTCCTTTAAACTTTTATTTTGTAAACTTAAATAAAAAGTATCTATCATTCTTTTGCCAATAGTTGCAAAATGAGGATTTTCTTGGATATATTTTTTTATAAAATCTATTCCAAAAATAAGTGCATTTTTACAATTTTCTAAAATGTTTGTTATTTCTTTACTGTTTAATAAACAATACTTTTCTCCAAATTTTGCCAATTCTTCATCGCTCCACCAAATTTTTTTGCCATTTAGCATCAAAGCAGGAGAATCTTTAAAAATATAAACAACTGTATTTACAACATCATAAGCAGGAGAAAGATAAATTTTACTAAAATCATCGCTAAATAAGAGTCCAAAGTTTTTAAGGTGAGCATCCCCATTTTTTAGATAAAAATTCATAACAATCAATTTAAACAGCTCTTTTAAATCTTCTTTTAAATTTGTTGAATATGAAGCAATAGTTTTTGCTACCTGCTCATAACTTCCCTGATATTTATTTATTCTATTTTTATCAAGTAGCGATAGAACCTCTTCAAAACCCAAAATTTGATTATTTTCATAAATAAACTTTTCAACTATCAAAAAGCGTTTATTTTTAGAAAGAATTGCATTTGCGGTTTTAATCTCTGCTTTTCTTAAAATTTGTAAACAGATATATTCATTTTCTGCCAAAAATGGAAATTCCTCTCCCCACGTTTTAATAATAAATTCTTTTAAATTTAAACTCTCTTTATCTTTAATAAGAGCAATCGTTTTTGGCTGTACTCCGCTAATTGCATTTTTTTCTAAAAAAATTTTAACAAGTTTATTGAAAAAATCGGGAGTATCATTATTTATAATTTCTTCTAAATCGATACTTTCAAAACCTTTATTTTTTATATCTGATTTAAATTGAACTCGGTTTTCAATATTATTTGCCAAAAGAGAAAAAATAAG
>JALVTH010000061.1 GCA_027036015.1 Campylobacteraceae bacterium | reverse complement strand
TTTACTCAAATAATTTTTAAAAATTTCATATAAATATCCTTCGGGGATATACATTTCAAAATATGGAGGAAAACGAGACTCCCATGTATAAAGTTTATTTGTATTTGGAAGAGACAAAGCAATCGAGTCTGTTAAATTAGAACTTAAATAATTTAAAAAAATAGTTTTTTTGTCTTTATCCAAAATAGCTATCTTTTTTTGATGATAAATTTCTATCACTCTCTATCCTTGTAAAAGTTACTTTACAATTATAGAAAAAAATTGATTGTTTGTAAAGTAGTATTATCAAAAAATAATTTAAAGCAATAAAAATTTATTGCTTTTTCAGTTATTTGCAAAGAGTAAGCAGTTTTAGAGCTATCTCTGATGCACTAAAAGTTTTATTTAGTTTATCAAAAAGTTTATTTGCCTCTTTTGTTGGAGTGGTATCTAAAAATTTTTGCAAAAACTCATTTTCTTTTTTTTCATCAATTGCTTTTTTACTTAAAGCTTTTTCTTTTTTTATCGAGCAGTTAAGTAACTTTTGATACTGCATCAATTTCATATGCTCTTTTTTGCTAACAATACTAATAGCTTCACCCTCATTACCTCCCCTTGCACATCGTCCAATTCTATGCACATAGCTTTGCAAATTTCTTGGCAGTGCAAAATTGATAACTATATCTAAATTTTTCACATCAAGTCCACGTGCGGCAATATCTGTTGCTACTAAAAATTTAATAGTATCACTTTTAAATTGTTGCATTACTCTTTCGCGCTCTCTTTGGCTTAAATCACCATGCAAAGCTTTTGCCCTAAATCCTGCTTTTTGCAAAGAATCAGCCAAATTTTGTGCATCAATTTTTCGCTCTACAAAAATGATTGCTTTTTTGCTTGATTTTACTTGCAATAAGTTAAGGAGTGTCTCTTTTTTAGCACTCTCTTTGCTAAGAAAAAAGCTTTGTGCAATTTTTTCATTTGTAATATCTTTACTATTACTAAGCGATACTCTTTTTGGATTTTCTAAAATCTCTTTTGCCAATTTAACGATTGCTTTTGGCATTGTTGCACTAAATAGTAGTGTTTGGGCATCCTTTGGAAAGAGTGCCAAAATTTGCTTAATATCTTGTAAAAAACCCATATCAAGCATTTCATCTGCTTCATCAAGCACTACAATATCTGGATTAATTTTTGCTTTATAATTTTTCATTAAATCAATAAGTCTTCCAGGCGTTGCTACAATAATTTTGGCATTTTTTATTGCTTGAAGCTGTTTATCATATCCTTTACCACCATAAATTAAAGCTGATTTAGCGTTAGAAAATCTCTTAAACTCATCATCAACTTGTTTTGCAAGCTCTCTTGTAGGAAGCAAAACTAAAGCTTGCTTTATCTTACCTTCAATAATCATTTGCAAAATTGGCAATGCAAATGCAGCAGTTTTACCTGTTCCTGTTTTTGCTTGAGCAATTAAATCGCTTTTTTTTAAAATAATAGGAATAGCCTCTTTTTGAATTGGCGTTGGCTTATGATAATTAGCCTTTTTAAGGGCACTTGTTAAATTGGGATTTAAATTAAAACTTTCAAATTTCATGATTTTTCTTTAGATAAATTTACTACAAAGCCTAAGTAAAGCTAAAAAGAAAGTTTGAAAAATTTTAAATCTATAAACTAACTTGCACTACAAAAGCAAAGTAGAACTCAAACTTTATCTAATTAAACTTAATATTCCCCTTTTATTTTAGCAAGCCAATCATTTAATGTTTTTTCAAAGCCAATATTACTGCTTTCATACACTTTTAGAGCTTTTTCTAAATATTTTTGCTCAACATACCCTCCAAAATCATGCGGATAAAGATAGGCTTTTGAGTAATTTTTTAAATGGGATGGCACTTGAACTTGTAATCCATCTTTAATGAGCTTTTGGGCTTTATTAATTGCTTTGTAGGCACTATTTGATTTTGGACTTGAAGCTAAATAGATAGTAAGCTGCGCTAAAGGAATTCGTGCTTCTGGATAGCCTATATTTTTAACAATAATTAAAGTAGAACTTGCTAAATTGAGTGCATTTGGATTTGCATTGCCAATATCTTCAGAAGCCAAAATTGCCAAACGCCTTGCAATAAATTCAGGCGGTTCTCCATTTTCTATCATTTTTGCTAAATAAATCAATGCTGCATCAATGTCGCTTCCTCGAATACTTTTGATAAAAGCAGAAATGACATCATAATGCTCATTGCTCTCACTGCTTCCTTGCACAAAAGCTTTTTTGCAAATTTGCTCAACATCTTCTTTTTCAATCACTCCTTCACTTACATAAAAGCTACTCTCAATCAAATTTAAAGCCGCTCGCACATCACCACTTGAGCACTGCACAATATATTCAAGTGCTTCATTTTTAATTGCAATATTTTCTTTTTGAGCAATGTTGGCTAAATGTTGTTGTAACGTTTCTTGCTTAATAGCAAAAAGTTCAAAAAGCTGCACACGTGAGCGAAATGCAGCCGTTAGGGCATAAAAAGGATTTTGCGTTGAAGCACCTAAAAAAAGAAAGCTACCTTCTTCTAAAAAAGGCAAAAGCACCTCTTGCTGATTTTTTGAGAGACGATGCACCTCATCAATAAACAAAACAGGCTTAAAAAGTGCCTTTTCATACAATTTTATTGCTTTTCTTATTTCATCAATTTTAATTGATGTTGCATTAAATTCAATGAAATCTTTTTTAAGCTCTTTTGCAATAACTCTTGCAATTGTCGTTTTTCCACAACCTGGAGGACCAAACAAAAGAGTATGAGGAAAGAAGTTCTTTTGTAAAAACTTTCTAAATACCCCACTTTTCCCAACTAAGTGCTCTTGAGCAAGAACTTCTTCTAATTTTTTAGGACGATATTTTTGAGCTAAGTTCATTAAATTACTTGAATATGATACTCTCTTTCTCTTGGACCATCAAATTCACAAAAGAAAATTCCTTGCCATTGCCCCAAAAATAGTTGCCCATTTTTTACTGGTAAAACAACTCTTTGCCCACAAAGGCTTGATTTAATGTGAGCGGCAGCATTAATATCATTACTTGTATAATTACCATCATTTGGAGCTATTTTATTAAGCGTTTGCAAAAAGTCTCGCTGCAATTTTGGATCTTGATTTTCAAAAAAGACAATTGAAGCAGTGGTGTGACGGCTAAAAACAGTGCACAGGCCATCTCTAATTCCAAGTTTCATCACCTCTTCTTGCACACGCTCAGTAATATTTATCATTTCACTTTTATATCTTGTTTTGAGTTTTATTGTTTGCACTTTTTCTCTCCTGCTCCTTCACAAATTGATGCAGCCAATCATACTCTTTTTTGCTCAAATAGCGCGTCTTACCCTCTGGCAAATTATTTAGTTCAATCTCGCCATAAGCTACGCGCTTTAAATCAAGCACATTTGCTCCAAAATGAGCAAAAAAGCGGCGAATTTCTCTATTTTGTCCTTCACTTAAAGCAACTTGTAATTTCGAAAAACGCTTTGTAATTGAGCGGATTTTAAACCATACAAAGGGAGCAAAATCCATTGAATCAATTTCACTTTTACTATGGCCCCCTGCTCTTGCATCTTCTAAGCTTAATCCACCCTCCATTGCTGCAATCATTTTCTCATCTACAATTTTATCAATTTTAATATTATAAACTCTTGGCAAGTTACTTTTCATAAGTATATCGGCATAATGAGGATTGTCAGTTAGTAACAAAAGCCCTTCACTCGTAAAATCAAGGCGTCCAACTGGAATAAAATGACGAAACTTTCTTGGCAAAACATCATAAATTGTTTTTCTTCCTCTATCATCTTTTTTAGTAACTAAAGTGCCTCTTGGTTTATTAAAAGCAATCATTGTAACATGATGCAAAGGTTTTGGCTTAATGAGCCTTCCTTTAACAAAAACCTTATCCCCTTTTTTTACTTGATAAGAAAAATCGGTAATATATTGGTGATTTACCTTCACTTTGCTTTGAGCTATCAATTCATCAGCTTCGCGTCTTGAATATTTACTATTGTGTGCTATATATTTATTTAGTCTCATTACTCTCTATCCCTGCTTCAATTAATTGGTGTATATGAATAGCGCCTGTTAGTTTGTTCTCTTTAGCAAAAAGGAGCATCTGAATTTTTCTCTCCTCAATGAGCTTTAGAGCATCAACAGCTAAAATATCGCAACTTTCAAGCATAAAGGGCTCTTTGGTCATATATTTCTTAATTGGTGTGTTAATATCAAAATCTTTTTGCATAATGGCTCGGCGCAAATCACCATCACTAAAGATACCTTCAATCTCATCTTTTTCATTTACTATAATAATATGTCCAAGCCTTGCAGCACTCATAATTACAAGAGCTTCTTTAAGCGGCATATCTTTATTTGTTAAAGGAAGTTGCTCTTTTGGAATTAAAAAATGTTTTGCTCTTAAATAAAGCCTCTTACCAAGAGCTCCAGCTGGATGAAACTTTGCAAAATCTTCTTTTTTAAAGGCTCTTTTTTCCATTAAAGCTACGGCTAAAGCATCTCCCATTGCAAGCGTTAATGTCGTGCTTGCAGTTGGTGCTACACCAAGAGGGCATGCTTCTTTCTCTACTGCAATAGATATATGCGCATCACTCATTTTTGCTAATGGCGTTGTTTTAGAGCGACTCATTCCAATAATTGGTACACCAAAATTTTTAATATGAGGCAAAAGATTAATTAATTCATCACTTTTTCCAGAATAACTAATTGCTAATACCCCATCATCTTTGCCAATCATTCCCAAATCGCCATGCATCGCTTCTGCTGGATGTAAAAAAAAGCTACTTGTTCCAGTGCTTGCAAGCGTTGCGGCAATTTTTGCCCCAATATGTCCGCTTTTGCCAACACCAATAACAATAAGTTTGCCTTTTAAGTTATAAATAATCTCAACAGCTTTTTCAAACTCACTATCAAGATACTCTTTTGCCCTTAAAAGAGCGCTTGCTTCAATATCAAGCACCCTTTTGGCACTTGCTAAAACCCCACTCATACCAAAAACACCGTTGGAATAATAAATGGATAACTTTTATAAGTTTTTAAAATATAGCGATAGGCTATTTTTCGAATCTCTTCTTCAATTACTTTATTATTTGCTACCTTTTCTAAATTGGTAGCTTTCAAATAATTTTCAATTAATTCAGTCAACTCTTTGGCAAACTTTTTATCATCTTTATCAGCTACAAGTCCATATGACATAATCACAGGCTTACTTGCAAGCTTTCCTTCTTGCGTATTAATGTGTAAGATAATATTCACAATTCCTTCTGTTGCCAATTTTTGTCGATCGCTAACAACATCGTTAAATATCTCTTGATTGCTTTGATTATCAATAAAGCGTTTTCCAGTTTTAACCGTTCTTACTTTTTTCATATATTTTGGAGTAATTTCAATTTGATCTCCATCACTCATTAAAATAATGTTGCGTTCATCTACTCCACACTCAATTGCCGTTTGCGCGTGTCTTGCAATATGGTTATACTCTCCATGCACTGGTAAGAAAAATTTTGGCTGAACAAGGCGAATCATCAGCTTTTGTTCTTCTTGGCTTGCATGCCCTGAGACATGAATATCGCTAAATTCTTTATATCGAACTGTTACACCACTTTTTAAAAGCAAATTCATCAACTTACTCACACTTGCTTCATTTCCAGGGATGGCACTAGCTGAAATTATTACTGTATCAGTTGGCTTGAGCTTAATTTGACGATGCTCATCTGTAGCCATGCGTGAAAGTGCCGCCATTGTCTCACCTTGACTTCCTGTAGTTACGATTAAAATCTCATCATCATTATATTTGTTTACTTCATGTGCTTGAATAAAATGATACTCTTCTACTCCAGCCATATATCCAAGTTTTCTTGCTGTTTCAATATTTCGCTCCATTGAGCGCCCAATAACACACACTTTTCTATTGTGTTTAATTCCTCGCTCAATAGCTTGATAAATTCGATGCACATTTGATGAAAAAGTGGACATGATAACACGCCCAGTTGCTTTTTCAAACAATTCATCAAAAGTTTTTCCAACAACCTTTTCGCTTTTTGTAAAGCCAGGATTATGCGAATTTGTCGAATCACTCATTAAACAAAGCACCCCTTTTTGCCCATAATAGGCTAAGCGGTGCAAATCGGTGGTATAGCCATCAACCGGAGTATGATCTATTTTAAAATCACCTGTATGAATAATCGTTCCTGCTGGTGTTTGAATTGCCAAAGCACTTGCATCAACAATTGAGTGTGTTGTATGAATCCACTCAATCTTCATATCACCAATTTCATAAACTTGACGTTTCGTAACATAGCGCAAATATTTTTTATATGCCCCCATTCCATGTTCATCAAATTTATTAGCAATCATAGCAAGAGCTAAAGGAGTTCCATAAATTGGAAATTGCAACTCTTTAAAAAGATACGGCACTGCACCAATATGATCTTCGTGCCCATGCGTAATAACGATTGCTTTAATTTTATCTTTAATTGCGTGCAAAAAGCTAAAATCTGGAACTAAAATATCCACACCATGCATCGTTTCATCTGGAAAGCTCATTCCAACATCAATAACTATTGCTGTTGTCTCAGTCTCAAGCACAGCAATATTGCCACCAATTTCACCAAGCCCGCCAAGTGGCGTAAAGCGAACCTTAGCATTAACATTTGGATTAATTTTGCGCCAAGGCTCCATTCTATCTTTTTGCACTCTTTCATTTTCAATTAAAGAGCGCTTTAAATCATTTGGAACTGATGCATCAATCTTTAATCGAACCGGCACTCTTGGATGGGTTTTTAAATTTGTTCTTTGATTTTGCTGCGTAGTTTTTTGTTGAGTTTGTCCTCTTTGCTGATTATTTTGCACTTTTTGGTTTGTATTTGAACCATTGCCATTTGTACCATTTTGTCTTAATTTTGCTCTAAATGGATTTTGTGCTCTTTTTTTTTGAGTAGTATTATTTTGGTTTTGGATTTGTTCTTGAATGCTCTTTTCGTTTCCCATCTATCATATCCTTTATAAGTTCTTTATAAATTTGGTGATAGGCGGAAACTTCAACTTCGTGAGGGCGAGCAGTTAAAGGAATGTTTAGCTTTTCAAAAAGCTTTTGTAGTTGCTCCTTTGCATACGAAGTAGAGAGATTTTTTATTAACTTTTTCCTTGGCTGTTTTGTTGCTTCTTTTATAAATTTTTCAAAATTTTTATCGCTTAAATTGGCTCTTTTTTTAATATGAATAAAGGCTGAATCAACCTTTGGTGAGGGCACAAAAGCGCTTGGCGGAACCTCAAACAAAATTTTTGCATCAGCTACGCTTTGCGTTAATATAGCCAAAGAAGTAAACTCTTTTTGCCCAACTTTAGCGCTTAATTTTTGTGCAACCTCTTTTTGCACCATTACTAAAATATCTTTACAATTTTCATCTCTTAGCGCATTTAAAATAATTGTTGTTGCAATATAATAAGGCAGGTTTGCAATTAAAACAAACTCTTCCTCTAATAAACTACCACTATGGGTTAAAATATCTTTTTGTATCAGTTCTAACCTGCCTTCTTTAATAGGCGATTGGAACTTTTTTAAAAGATATTCATACAATCTCTTATCTACTTCGTAGGCTCTTACTCGTCCTACCTGAATTAACCGCCTGGTCAAATCACCTAAGCCAGGTCCAATTTCTACAATTGGTAGATTATTTTTGGGCCTCGCTTCGATGATTTGATTTAAAATAGACTCATCTTTTAAAAAGTTTTGCCCATACTTTTTTTGGGCAAAACTACTTAAATTATCAAAATCCATTATACCCTAACTTACTTAAATTATAATTTATTAATCTCTACGCGGCGATTTTTGGCATGGCACGCTGGAGCATTAACAGTACAAACTGGGTTACTCTCTCCATAACTTACAATATCAATTTTATTTGGATCTATTCCACCGCTAACTAAGAGCTTTTTTACCGCTTTTGCTCTTTTAAGTCCTAAAGCATGATTATATTCATCAGTTCCAAACTCGTCACAATTTCCCTCAACAATTATTTTACCTTGAGTGGTTGCATCTTTAATTTTTGGCAAATCACTCATAAGGCGCTTTAATTGATCTGGCTCAACAGTGTATGAATCTTCGGCAAAATAGATAATCTTAAAGCCACTTTTACTTAATCCTTCATTACCTAAATATTTTCCATTTGCACTTACAGCCCCTTTTTTATAAACTGAGCCGTTTTTATGCACCAAACCATCGCCAACTTGACCATTAATTCCTACTTCATTGGCATTACTGATTTCCTGAGGTTGAGTTACACCATGAGGTGGGAGAGAGACTGGCATCTTTTTTGAACATCCACTAAAAAAAAGAGCTCCAAGTGCACAAACAATAAAAAATTTTTTCATCGATAGCTCCTTGCTTCTTGCTTGCTAAATTATATCATAAAATATTAAATTATATGTAAATAAATTTGAGTAAAATTGTAATAAAAAAGTATAGCCATGAAAAAAGTTTTAATCCTTTTATCATCAATTACCATCTTAAATGCCTACGATATCTCAAAACCGCAAGTTCAGCATTTTATCTCTTTTATGCATAAAAAATATGGATTTAGCAAGCAATACCTTCAAAATACCTTTTTATCTGCAAAATTCATTCCATCAGCTTTAAATCGCTACAATGGCAAAATAAAAAATGCTACCGATTATTCTTGGGCACGATATAAAGCCAAAATTTTTATCCCTCAAAGTATTGCACTTGGCAAACACTTTATGCAAAAATATAAAAATTCTTTAAAAAAAGCACAACAAAGATTTGGCATTAATAAAGAAATTATCACAGCCTTTATAAGAGTTGAAAGCAAATTTGGACTTTTTGGGGGAGAGTATCGTGCAATTGATGTATTGAGCACATTAGCTTTTAACCCCAATAGAAAACAACACTTTTTTAAAAATGAATTAAAAAATCTCTTTTTACTCTCAAAGCGTGCTAATTTAAATATTTTTCAAATTAAAAGCTCATTTGCAGGAGCCATTGGATGTGTGCAACAAATGCCTTCAATTTATTTAAGATATAGTGTCGATTTAGATGGAAACGGCAAAAAAGATCCCAATAATTTAAACGATTGCATTGGCTCAATTGCAAAATTTTTATCGCTCAATGGCTGGAAGAATAATGGACAAACACTTATAAAGCCTCAAATTATCAATCAAAACTATCGCTATCTCTCAAGTAAAGTTCGAAGCTACTATAACTACCTCACTCTTAAGCGCTTTGGCATCATAGCCCCAAAACAAAGAGCTTATTATTTTATTAAACTATTTGATGGGAAAAGATACGATATTTATTTAGGAGATGAAAACTATAGAGTCATTACAAAATATAACTACTCAAAACAATATGCAACTGCTATTGCTCTTTATGCAAAAGAGCTTCAAAAATAACCTATTTTTTATTTCTTCTTAAAGCCAAATGTACTTTTGGCTCTTGCTTTATAACCTTATATTCACTAAGCCACTTTAACTCACACTCGTCATCATCTTGAAGCAATAAAACAAGTTGAGCTAATACTTCACGGCTCTTTTTTTGGGTGAACATTTGATCATGCATCAAAATTACTATTTCATTTTTACTAAAAGTTTTGCCTTCTTTCAAAAGCTTTTTAATCATTTTATAATGATACATTGCATCTTTTTTCACCTCTCCATGACGATTAAAACGTAACTCATAATCCCATCCAAATACTTTATAACCATCATATTTATTTAAAATTTTAGCTGCCTTAAGTGCATTTCTTTCTCCTTTATATACTCCATCAAGAGCCCAAACATTGCGTCCCGGAAGCCTTGCAAGATGAGAAGTAATTTGCAAATATTTTTCATTTTTTAAAAAATCTTTTTCAACGCCATTTGGATTTTGATAATATTTAATATAGTGAAAATTAGCATGAGAAAATGAGTGGTTTGATAAAAGCATATAAGGATTGTTTTTATATTTTTTGAAATAGGGCTTGAGCCTTTCATCTTGAGAAAGTGGGCGTCCAACTAAAAATATAGTTATTGGAAATTCGTAATCTAAAACAAGTTCGTTTAAATATTTACTCCCAAGCAACACTCCATCGTCACTCGTTAAAAAAACGGAGTATTTATAATTTGGTTTATCTTTATGGATTGGATGAGGCTTTTGCTTCTTGGTATGATCTTGATACACTTTAATGGCAATTAATACTAAATCTATAATAATAAAAATAACCACTAACGCTTTTAAAAGTTTCGGATTCAAAGTAACGACCTTTATTATGGAAGTTTTTGAAAAACTGTTCCAGCAAACGAAGCATCAGCCATCAATCCTACATCGTTAAATGGAATTACTATCGTATCTTTGGTTAAATCCAACGAATTTATGTCAATTCCTTGTTTCCAGCTTGTAAAGGTTAAATCGGTATCAAGCCCCACTTTCCACTCTTCTTTGTTTTTAAAGCGCTTAAGTGCTTCTTTTGTCATAAAAACGATAATTAAAGAGTATTTCTTAACACCAGCTTTTAAGCCTACTGAAGTGCTATAAACCTTATAATAAGACTCTAACATATCATGATGCACAAGTGCTCCATAACCATATTTTCCCCCAACGACTAAACCAGCTTCATAAACTGTTGGAAAAACCAAATAAGCTTCTGCTCTTTTTAGTAAATCATCTCCACCTTTAAACTCATCATAAAAGCGTTGCACCGTTTCTAAAATATCTTTTGGTGTAATTGTAACCTCTTGAAACACCCTTTGTGCTTGAGTTTGACTACTTTTTGGAATCTCTTGAGGGTTTTGCACCGTATAAGCATTTAAACTTAGCACCATCAAAAGGGCAAATATTGCTTTTTTCATAAAAACTCCTTCATTTGCTTTCTATATTATACTAAAAAATATCAAAATTAGTGCTAAATTTTTTCTTTTTTTCTAAAATTTGTATTTTGGGGGATTTTTATGTATAATAAAAACAAATTTTAAAGGAGAACAATTGCATAAAATATATCGGTTATTTGGAATTTTTATTTTTTTATTTCTTGTTAACTCTTGCAAGCTTACAACTATTAAACAAAAATATAACACTTCAAATATTCAAACTGGAAGTTGTTCGATAAAAGAACAAAACCAATATGTCTATAACTATATGAAAGATAGATATTATTGGTATAAATATTTGCCAAACATTGATCCTTCATCCTACTCTTCTCCTTATGCTCTTTTAGATGATTTACGTTATGAACTTGATAAATGGAGTTTTATTATTAATAAAGAGGTCTTAGATAACTATTTTAACAATGGAAGCTATATAGGATATGGCTTTAAATTGCAATTTTTTAATGATAAACTCTATATTAGTGAAGTATTTCCCAATTCTCCAGCAAATAGAGCCAATTTAACACGCGGAACCCAAATTTTACAAATTAATGGCCAAGATGTCTCTTCTATGACGCAAGCACAAATTAATGATGCTTTTGGAGAAGATAAAATTGGAGTAACCACTACCCTTTATGTCAATCAAAATAATCAAGGCCGAAGTCTTACACTCTCAAAAGAAGAAATTTTTGCCCCTTCAGTTGTTAAAAAAGTCATTTTACATGAAAACAACGAAACGATAGGATATTTGCTTTTTGATAAATTCGTTCAACCTTCAAATAACGAATTAGATAGCGCCTTTGCCTATTTTAAAGAACATAATATTACAAAATTAATTGTAGATTTACGCTATAATTCAGGCGGATTATTAAGTGTTGCCCAGCATTTGAGCTCTCTTATTATTGGGAAAGAATATAAAGATTTACCAGCTTTTAGCCTCTATTTTAACGATAAGCACAATAACTTAAACAGCACTTATTATTTTTTAGATTTACGAAACGCTTTGCATATTTCAGAAGTCTATTTTTTAGTAACGCATCAAACTTGTTCAGCAAGCGAAGCAGTCATTAATGCACTAAATCCTTATATTGATGTTCGAACATTTGGCTCTAAAACTTGCGGCAAACCTGTTGGTATGGTGGGAGCTACATTTTGTAACAAATATCTTATGCCAATTGAATTTAAAATCGTAAATAGCGCTAATAGAGGTGATTATTTTGGAGGAATGAATCCAACTTGTCAAGCAAATGATGACATAACACATGATTTTGGCGATAAAAACGAAACAATGCTTTCAAGTGCACTCTATTATCTTAAGCATAAAATTTGCCCTTCTCAAGCCAACGGCAAGATGTATGCTCCCAAAAAAGAGCTGAAATTATATGGTGCTAAAGCTATTATTGGAGCATTTTAGAGTATAATGTAATTATGCAAAATCAAATCAATTCACACACCTTCCCTTGGGGAGTTTTTTTTGGATACTTTTATGATCAAGAGAACAACCCCACCCCTTTATACATCAATTCAAGCAAAGGTGGCTTTTATTTTTTATACGATTCTATAAGCAAAGAGATAGCCTTTAACTTTTTAGAAAATGTTGTAACAAAATTAATAGAATTTTTCCCTTTAGGGGAGTTAAAAATTAATGTAATCGATTTTGGTAAAAATAAACTTCCACATGTTAGTTTATTAAAAGAAAAAGATATTATAGAATTTGCTGTAACTAAAACTCAAGCAAATATATTATTTGAAAAATTAGAAGAAGAAGTATTTTTAAAGCGACATTATGAAATTTTTGATTATCACTATCAAAATATTAACGAATATAATCTGCATAGCAATAATCCTTTAAATTTTCAACTTTTACTTATTAACCTCTCTGATTTTCCTAATGAATTAAGCTCTAAAAAACGCCTTGATAGCTTTTTAGAAGCTGCATATGATGCTGGAATTTACATTATAGCTTATGCAAATCACAAAATTTTATTTCAAAATTTGCCAATTGCAGGGCAATCTATTTTTAACCATCTTCCAAAACTTGAAATTCTAAATAAAAAGTTTAATTTTACAAAAGAGCTGTTTGAATTTAAAGAGATTGTGCAAAAATATCAATTTGAATACCTTAATGATAGTCTTTCTATCATTATCCTTTATCTTTTAACCAAACATCAATCCCCACCTCATAGCTTAATTTTTAAATATAAAAATGATTTAATTAACTATCATAGCCATGATGAATATAAACAACTAATACGCAATGAAGAAGATAAACTTATTTGGCAAAAAATAAAACAAGAAGATATACAAAAAGCTTATGAAGAGTATTTAAAGTGCTTTCCAGATGGTCTATTTAAAAATGAAGCTCAAGAAAAAATTAATAACTTTAAGATTGAAAAAGAAAAAAATTTTTGGGAAAGAAGTTGTGAAAGAGATAATATATTTGCTTATGAAGAATATCTTAAAATTTATCCCAAAGGTATTTTTGCAAAAGAAGCTAAAAAGAAAATTGAAAAAATTAAAACTTTAGAAAAAAACTTACAAGAAATAATCAACTGGGCAGATAAATTTAATATCTCTAAAAATGTTATTCCACGAGAATTAAAAACTCTTGAACAAATTACTACAATTAATTTACAAAATGCAACGATAGAAGAGTTGCCTCAATGTTTCAAACACCTAAAATACCTAAAATCGCTAAATTTACGTAACAATTTATTAAAAACTTTTCCGCCAGTTATCTTACAAATGGAAAACCTTGAAGAATTAGATCTTAGCTGGAATTATTTAGAATCAATTCCTGAAGAAATAATCAATTTAAAAAAGTTAAAAAAATTAAATTTAGATCTTAATAAAATTTATACTCCTCCAAAAAATATAAATCAACTTCATCCTTTAATAAAAAGAGAAATTGAAAATCTTATCGTAAATAATAAAAAGATAGATGAACAAGCATGGGAAGAAGCAAAAAAAGATAACTCAGAACATAGTTACAAACGATATCTTAACAAGTTTCCAAATGGATTACATAAAAAAGAAGCACAAAAAAGATATAACGAATTTATCCTTTGGAATAAAATAAAATCAGCAACAGATCCCAATCAAAAAAAGCAACTACTTCAAAAGTATCTCAACAACTATCCTCATGGACTTTTTTATAAAAAAGCAAAAAAACTTTATAAAAAGAATACAAGCAAAATATCTAAGCTTCTTACAAAAATCTTACCTAAAAAGCTACCTTTTAAAAAGTTTTTTTCTAAATTCTTAAAATAAATTACTTTTTAACTGATAAAACTTTAATTATAGCTGGAAACCCCGGGCCAAGTGCTTTTTTTAACAAAATAGCTTCAACTTTTATCTTTTCTCCTTGAAATTTTTTTATACTTTGAGTATTGCTAATTTTATAAACCTTATTACCACTTTTAATGCCTAAAAAGCTTTTTGGTTCATTCCCAAAATATTGCACTATTCCCTCAATCTTTATTTCATTTACAGGTCTTTTACTCATAGCACAAGCTCCCAAAAAAAGCGAAAGAAAAAGAATAAGCACTCTCATTTCATCTTCCTATAAAGGAATAACTCTAATGTTTGGATCAAGCTTTTGTTTAAGCATCCCTTCAATTGCAAAAAGTGTTCCAGTGCTTGCACTTGCACAACCACTACAAGCTCCTAAATATCGAATATAAATATCGGTATTTTGGCCATTTTCTTTAATATCTAAAATCTCCATATCTCCTCCATCCATCACAAGCATTTGTCGGATATGTTTATCAATTATTGCTTCAATTGCTGCTTTTTTCTCTTCTAAACTCATTTGCTTAAATGGTTTATTACTCTCTATCACTTTTTCTTGTTTTTGTTCCATCTCTTGGCGCTTTTGTTTTAAAATATCTTCCAAATAGTAGTTACTCAAAAAATCCCCTTTTCCTGGAGCTATAACACTTTTATCATACAATCCAGCTCTTGTTTTATAACTCAGCTCCTCAACATCTTTGATATCAAATCGCTCAATACTTTCTTTAATAAAACGCAAAGTTGCCCCACTAAATGCATCCACGACTACTTCATCTTCTATTTCTTGATTTAAATAACTCTTTGCTGCCATATAGAGTGCATCAGTTATAACATTTGTTACAAAAGAAAGACGCTTTGGCAAAGCTGCTTTTTGTGGATGCTCCCGCAAAAAGTATTCAATTCCTTTTTCTTTTAAATTTAAAACTTCTTGAGGCGTTTTGTTTCGACAAACCAAAGCCGCAATTGAGGCTGCTGCAATAAACTCACTCTCTCCAAAAACTTGCATTTTTGCATCAATTATCTTTTCTTCGTTATTTAAAACCCAAAAAATCTCGATAGCTAAACCATATTTGCATGCTCCGTATTTATACGTAAAAAGCGAACCATTTAACTTTTGTGCCTCTTCTTGGCTAATACTTCCAATATTTTGTGGTTTTAATACAAGAGAATCAATTTTAAAATTATTTCGAACTTGAGGCAATATCAACTCTTTACTCATGCTTGCTCCTTGCATAAATTGCCACTTACTTCACTTCTAATATATTCAACTAACTCTTTTGTGGTCTTAATTACTTGCTTAATCTCTTCTTTCGTATTAAAACTATTAAGACTAAATCCAATAATAGAGTGTTTCAAACTCTCTGGCAAATTGGCAAGTTCAACTAAACTTCTTCTCTCAAAATGAGCTCGCTTAAGCGTTACAAAAGAATAAGCCTCAATTCCTTTACTTGCCAATAGATCTAAAAGCATACCTCCATGCACTCCTTCAAAAGCCATAATTGCTACGTTTGGCACTCGCAATGCCCATGGAGCCAAAGAATAACTCCCCTCAATTTCCAAAAGCCCTTGCTCAAGCTCATCTCGTAATTCTCTTAAATCTTCTATATCAAAATCCAAAAAATCAAACGCCATCTCAAGTGCCTTTGCAAAACCAATCACTTTTAAAGGATCAATTGATTTTCTCAAACTTCCTTGCTCTCCATCAAATCCAGGAATAAGCGGCATAAGAGGCGTAGTATCTTTTTTAATATAAAGCAAAGCACTATCTTTTGGTCCCTCAATCAACGAAGCATCAATACTCATATAGCTTAATGGGAGCCTTGTTAAATCAATTCCTATTCTTCCAGCCGCCCATGAAGCATTAGAATATAAATCAACCCCATAAAGTTGACATATATTGCTAATTTCTTCAAGAGGTTGAATAACGCCACTTTCATCATCAACCATTGGAACACTCACAAAAGCTGTTTTAGTATTGATATACTCTTTAAAAATATCCAAATCAAATGTTCCATCAATAGTTGCAGGAATTCGATGAACCCTACACCCTTGAGATTCAAGAAAACGCGCTAACTTAATCTCTTCTATTGGGGCACGTTCAAACATAATAATAGCATTTTTTCTCCCTGTTAAAATATATTGCATATAAAAAGAGTAAAAAATATGACTTGTTGCTTCATTTGCACTTGAAGTAAATAAAACACTATCTTCATTATCAGCTTTTAATCCAGTATAAATAGAATCAATAGCACTTTGATATTGGCTTAAGAGTTTTTGACTCTCTTTTGATGTACTAAAAAGATCAATTCCTTTTCCATCCCACTCTCTCAAATGCTCTAAAATAGCCTTTTTGGTAGGGGTTGTAATATTACTATTTACTAAAATACTCATTTTGCTCCTTTTTGGGAGTTTTGAATTAATTTACTTAAATAATCTTTAGCTAAGCTTAAATAAAAGCAAATATAATATATATGTAAAATTTTATAAAGGTTTGAAGAGAATGCGAATAACTTTACGTCAAATAGAAATTTTTTTAAAAGTAGTTGAGTTAAAATATTTAACCGTTGTAGCTAAAGAGTTAGGGCTTAGTCAGTCTGCAATTTCAATGTCTCTAAAAGAGCTTGAAAATATTTTAGAACGTAAACTCTTTGATAGAATTAACAAAAAACTTATCTTAAACGAAGTGGGAAGGAATTTTTATAAAACTGTTTTACCACTTTATAAAAAACTTGAAGATGTTGAAAGTGAATTCAAAAATCGCGAAGATATAGGAAATATGCGAATTGGTGCAAGTACAACCATTATAGATTATTTAATGCCTTCAATCGTTTGTGATTACATGAACAAATATCCAAATGTAAAAATTGATTTAAAAGAAGGCAACACCCAAGATATAGTCAA
Organism: Campylobacteraceae bacterium; assembly: GCA_027036015.1. GTDB lineage: Bacteria > Campylobacterota > Campylobacteria > Campylobacterales > Sulfurovaceae > JAADEQ01. Next base: position 3,984 of record JALVTH010000061.1, on the reverse strand, counting down.
TTTAGTCAAACAAGGCAAAATTGATATTGGATTTATCGAAGGAAATACAGAAGATAGCGAAATTATTAAAGAACCAGTAGGTCAAGATGAGCTTGTAATAGTAACTGCAAATGAAGAGTTAAGAGATAAAGAGTTTGATTTAAGCGAAATTGCCAACTATCGCTGGGTTCTTAGAGAAAAAGGAAGTGGAACAAGAGAAGTATTTTTAAATTATATTAAAGATAGTGGAGTAAGACTTAATATCTTTTTAGAATTAGGACATACTGAATCAATTAAAAGCCTTCTACTTACTAAAAAACCAATAACATGTGTTTCAAGACTTGCAGTAAGTAATGAATTAAGAAATAACAACCTCTTTGAAGTAAATGTCAAAAATTTTCATTGTACAAGAAATTTTTATGCAATCTATCACAAAGACAAATATAAAAGTGAACTTTTTAATAAAGTTTTTGAATTTTCTAAAGAGATGATAAATAAAACCATGAAAAACAAAGGCTGCTTAGGCGAGTGCTAACTTGCCTTTTAGAGACTAATCCTCATTTTAAACTTTTAACAAATATTTCAAATCTTAACCCTCTTTTTTTTATTTCCAATACTTTAAATGTAAAATATTTTCTAACTACTTTGCTCTTTTAGAAGTCTAATAGTTATGAAGCTATTTTAAATTAAATCTCATCTAAAAAACAAAAATTTAATATTGAAGAAGAAATTTAAGAAAGTATTAGCCCTAAAAGCTTCGCAAAAGCGAAGCTTTAGCTTTAAAGATAGAAAGAATTAGAATTTGTATACACCTTGAACTCTAACTCTTTGAACTTTTCTATCACCTGCGCTTGTTACACCATTAGTTTTAACATAAGTGTATTCAACTAAAGCATCTACACCTTTTACATTAAACTCATAACCAACTTTCGCACCAATTTTATTATCAAAATTTCTTCCAGAACCTGTTGAATTATCATAACCAACAGTTGCTAAAAGTTTACCATATGGTAATTTGTAACCTAAATCTAATTTAGCAACAGTTTGTTTACCACCATTAATTTCACCACCAAATGCTACACTTGGAGTATCATCACCAAATGTTGCCCAGAAAGAACTACTTACAGAACCAACACCTTGTGCAGCACCAGTTAAGTTAAGATAAGCATCACCATCATTAATGTAACCAACGCTTAATTTAGCCTCTAAGTTTTCATAAGTAGTTCCTACATAACCAGCAACAGCATATGTTTCATCACCTAAACCATCAGCTTTTACATAAGCAGCTTGTAAACCTAAATCAAAGTTACTCACTTTAGTTTGAACTGAAGCCCAGAAAGAATATGCATTATCATCAGTTCCTAAAAATTTTGGAACATAATATGCAGTTGCATCAATTGTAGTATTTGCAATACCTTTATATTCAGCTGCTAAAGCATAAAGACCTTTATCTGTTCCATTGGCAGTATCAATTTTTACGTTTGTATTATTTGGAGCCACACTTGCAATCCATGCTCCTACTAAAACAGTATCAGGTAAATCAGTATTAACTACAACAATACCATTATATGCAAGATCTAATACGCCTGCAGTTCTATCAGACCAAGCCCATGGACTTAAATTTTGAGGTAATGCTTGGCGACCAGCTTTGATTGCAGTATTTCCTGCTTTATAAGTAATATATGCTTGAGAAAGTTCCGCAGTTTCACTTTTTTTATTAAATTTTCCATCTAAGTTATAAAATGCACCAAGTTCTGCACCAAAACCAAATCCATAGCCAAGCTCTTTTTCTACACCCATTGCAAGTGCACTAACTTCTGCACTATCTTTATCTGTCCATTTATTTACACTTGCATCATCTTTAATTGCATCATATCTTGTAGCAATTGTTCCCCAGAAATCACATGCTGCAGGAGCTGCTTGTGGTTGAACTGGCTGGGCTGGAGCGATATCTCCACCTGCATAAATAATTCCAGAAGCTACTACTGAAAGTAATAATGTTTTTTTCATCTGTCCATCCTTGTTTTGAGATTTAACATTTTGATTATAACTTAAGAAAGCTTAAAGAAGTTATTAATTTTTTGTTAATTTTTTAAAATATAGTAAAAAATATGAGCTTACAGAAAGAAAAATCGTAGCACTTTATAAAAATACTCCCAAGCTTCGAGCTTGGGAAAGAAAAGAAGAATTAGAATTTATAAACACCTTGTACTCTAATTCTATGATCCTTTTTACTTGCAAAGTTTTTCACATATCTATACTCAATTTTAGCATTTACGCCATAAACAGTAAAATCATATCCAACTCTCGCAGCAACAGCTGTTTTTCCATTGTCTGGATCATCCATTGCTACACCACCATAAATTTTACCATAATTATCTGGTAGTTTATATCCTAAATCAAGTCTTGCAATTTTTTGTTTGCCAGCTGTATAGTTTGCATTTCCACCAAATGCACGGAAACTAGCACCCCAAAATCCACTTGTTGCTTCTTGTAATTGACCTGCCATTGTAGATTGAGATAAAGTTAGGCTTCCATCACCATCATTAATATAAGCTAATGTAAGTTTTACATCAAGCCCATTAAAGTTTGTTCCAATATATCCTGCAATGCCATATGTTGCATCTTCATCTGGAGTATCAACTAATGGCGTATTTGGATTATTGTCATTATCATATTTTAAATGCGCAATTGAACCATGGTCAGCTTTTGTATAAGCAAGTTGTAATCCAACATTTACACTTTGAATTTTACTTTCAATTGCTGCCCAAGCTGAATATGCTTTTCCTGCAGCTCCTTCACTTGGAATATAATAAAGCATTGTGCTTAAAGTAGTATTTTCAATACCTTTATAAATTGCACCTAATGCATAAAGTCCTTTATCAGTATTACCAGTTAATTTAACATTGCCACCATTAAAATCATACACACTTGCTACCCAAGCACCAACAAGTGTTGTATTTGGAATATCTGTATTAACAACAGTTACACCATTAAAAGTTCTTGCTGGCACTCCACCTAATGTATCTCTTTCAGTAAATGCCCATGGACTTACAGCTTTTGGAAGTGCTTGGCGACCTACTTTAATTGCAGTATTACCTGCTTTATAAGTTAGGTAACCTTGCATAATTGCTGCTTTTTCAAATTCTTTATTAAGTTTACCATCTAATGCATAAACACCATCAAGTTCTGCTCCAATGCCAAAACCATATCCAAGCTCTTTTTCTACTCCCATTGCAAGAGCACCAACTGCTAAACTATCTTTATCCCATTTGTTTTGTTTAGTTTCATATTTCATACCATCATATCTAAGAGCCAATGTTCCCCAAAAATTGCAAGCTGCTGGTGCTGCTTGTGGTTGAACAGGCTGAGCTGGAGCAATATCTCCACCTGCATAGATAATTCCAGAAGCTACTACTGAAAGTAATAAAGCTTTTTTCATCTCTCTCTCCTTGTTTATTGTTTACAAGTTATATTGTACATCAATTTTTTTAATAAGTCAATAGTTTTTTAATAAAAAATTAACTAAAAATTAATAAAAATTGATATTATCATAAGTAATATTAATTTAATTTATATCCCAATTTTGCTTATTCTTATTTATTTCTCTTTTTTCTAATGACTTTTAAATTCTCTGGATTTTGCAAAAGTGCTTGCATAGAGTTTTCTATCTCTTTATCTTTAATATCTTCTTTTCGCTTTTTTGGTTTATAATGACTAATTGCAATAAACTCATCCCCATTTATTGCAATCCATGCAATTGATTCTAAAGGAACTCTAACTAACGAAGCAAAATTTTCTTCACCAAATCCTGCTTCAAACTCTAAATAATATTCACTAAGCTTACTACTTTCAAAAGTATAATTGGCAATAGCAAAAATAGTAAATTCATCAAATTCAATAATCTCTTTTGGAATAGGTGGCATAAATTCAACTACATTAACGTGAACCCCAATTGTAAATTCTATTCCTTCTCTTAATAAAAAATCTAAAGCATTATAATTA
>JALVTH010000060.1 GCA_027036015.1 Campylobacteraceae bacterium | reverse complement strand
AATTATGATTCATGATAAAAGAAGCAATCTCATTAAGTATAGTATTGGATTGGAAAGATTTAAATTTTCCTAAAGTTAATAGTGAGGTAAAGTTTAAGATTGTTAATCAAAAAGCTTTTTAAAATTGCAAGAACACTATTTTTTTGGGAAAATATTTTAAGTATAGTTTTAATTTGGGGAATAATGGAAGTTATTGGTTGAATTTTAGTTGCAGTAGGATTTAGAGTTTTAAAAGAAAAAGAGGATTAAAGAGAGAAAATTTGAGGGATATAGTAGTGTTGATGCAAAATAATTTTAGTTATTAACTAAAGGAGTTCAAATGAAGAAAAAGAGTTTATATATACCAATTTTAGTAGTTTTTATGATTGCTCTATTTTTTAAATTTTGGTGGGAAAGAGATGGTAGATATTTTTTTACAAAATTTATAGAAAATAACAAGATGCAAAATTATGTTGAAGAACATGATAATAAAAAAGAAGTTTTAAATCAAAAGAATAAAGAGTTTGTATTTAATAAAAAAGAGTGTGAAAATGGTAATATGGAGGGTTGCAATAATTTAGGTGTGCTTTATGGAAAAAGAAAAGGTGTAGAGCAAGATTATAAAAAAGCAGTTAAATTTTTTGAAAAAGCTTGTGAGAATGGTAGTATGGGTGGTTGTTTTAATTTAGGTTTGCTTTATGAGGATGGAAAAGGTGTAGAGCAAGATTATAAAAAAGCAGTTAAGTTTTATGAAAAAGCTTGTGAAAATGGTAGTATGGATGGTTGTTTTAATTTAGGTTTTCTTTATATAGATGGAAAAGGTGTAGAGCAAAATTATAAAAAAGCAGCTAAGTTTTTTGAAAAAGCTTGTGAAAATGGTAGTATGGGTGGTTGTTTTAATTTAGGTTTGCTTTATATAGATGGAAAAGGTGTAGAGCAAGATTATAAAAAAGCAGCTAAGTTTTTTGAAAAAGCTTGTGAAAATGGTAGTATGATCGGTTGTTTTAATTTAGGTGTGCTTTATTTGAAAGGAAAAGGTGTAGAGCAAGATTATAAAAAAGCAGTTAAGTTTTTTGAAAAAGCTTGTGATGGTGGAATAACATTAAGTTGTAAAATTTTAATAAAATTAAAGTTTTTTAATTAAAAGGAGGAATAAATGGCTTTTGTAATGTTGATTTTAATGAATATGGCAGTAATGGCTTCAATTTATATGACAATATTTTTACTTGAAGTGTTTTTTAATTTTCATCTTGATAAAACTTCAGTAAATACTCTTTTATTTATTGGATTGATAATAGGATTTGGCGGTAGTTTATTTTCTCTTTTTATGTCAAAAAGACTTGCAATAATGAGGAAAATAGGGGTTTGAGCTTAACTTTTAACTTTTGGCTTTAGATAAGGAAGAGAGCGTAATATAAAGAGCAATTGGAGCAATAAAAAGTGGTAATACTAATTGAAAATTGAAAATGGATAATAAAGAATTAAAAAACATTGATTTTATAGCCTTTATTGAAAAGCTTCAGTTCATAATCATATCGGAATTGATATATAAGATAAATTATACAAAAGTCCTTACTTTTAAGGGAAAAGCAGGAGGAATGTTTTGGCATTGAATTTACACTTTTATAAATTGAGAAAGTAAATTTTCAACGCCAGACCCCTATTAAAAAAGACCCCTATTAAATTTTGTAGGAGTGCATTGGAGTAAAGGTGATTTAGAAATAAATTTGTGGTATTATTATTTTTCAAAGGCAAAAGAAGAAAATAATGCAAACAGTGCAATCTATTTTGATATAGCTAAAAATTTTTCGCTAAAAGAGTATGACTTAAATATTGGGATACAATTTTTAAAAGAGTATGAAAAAAGTAAAAGCAATATAGCAGCAACAATTTATGGAGTGAGTTTTTCGCTACAAAAAAATAATTTAACTTTTAATATTGCTTATAATAAAGCACTAAAAAAAAGAGGTAAAAGAAGTTTTAGCGGGTATGGAGGAGGAACTCTATTTACCAATATAGATAGTATGATTTTAGATGAAATTATCCAAGATAGAAGTGCAAGAGCAATTGTTGGGGGTTTTTCTTATAGTTGGAATAAGTTTACTTTTAGTTATTGTTATGGAGATTTTAGAGGCGGTAAAAATTCAAAAGCTAAAAAAGAGCATATTATAGAGCATGATATAGGATTAGAGTATCAAGTAAATAAAAATTTAACTTTTAGTGCAATTTATGTTATTGCTAAAAATAGGCAATATCCAAAAAGCAATGAGTTTAACTTTAAAAATTTAAGAGTTGAAGCACTGTATAGATTTTAAGAATTTTCTTGATATTTTTGCAAAAACTCCATTGCGCTTTTTTGGCGCATTTTTTTAGCATAATCAAGCGCATTCATTCCAAAACTATCTCTTTGTTCAATATTTGCGCCATTTTTTAAAAGATATTGCATAATTTCTATATCGTTAAAACAAGTAGCTAACATTAATGGCGTTAGTCCGCTTTTTCGCTGAGAATTTATAATATCAATTCCTTGCTCTTTACAATATTTAAGCACATCTAAACGATGATATTTAATAGCAATATCAATTGCTCCAACACCTTCTTTGGTTGTTTTATGTAAATTCATTCCATGCTCAACCAAAAGTTTGATCATCTCAAGTGAAGCATGCTTTTGAATAAGATAAAAAAGCAATGGAATTTCATCATACTCATCAAGTTCATACTCAGTGCCAATTGCAATATCTTTGTTTAAATCATAAGTATGCTCTTTTAAAAGGCGTTTTACCTCGACTAAAGAGTCTTTTTCGATTGCTTCTAATAATTGTTTCATTGTGTTTTTCCAAAGGGATTCATTCCAAAAAGATTCAGTGCTTGTTGCTCTTTAGCTTTTTTTGCCATTTCAAGGGCTTCGTTGATTGTACTAATTAAAAGAATTTGCAATGACTCTTTATCTTCTAAAAGTGAGTCATCAATTTCAATATCAACAATCTCACCAACTCCATTTGCACAAACTTTAAGCATTTCCCCGCCACCTTTGGCGCAATATTCAACTTTTTTGCTTTGCTCTTCAAGCTCTTTTGCTTTTTGAGTTACTTCTTGAAGCATATGTTGCATTTTATTTATATCAAAACCTTCAAACATTACTTTAATCCTTCTATAGTTTGTGCAATAGAGTTATCATCATCCATAATAACGATTTTTGGTTTAAACTCTTTTGCTTCTTGCAGGGTTAGCTGGGTGTAGGCAATAATAATAATTTTATCTCCAATTGCTACTTTTCTTGCTGCTGCACCATTGAGACAAAACTCTTTTTTGCCGCGTTCTCCTGCAATAACATAAGTGCTAAAGCGCTCACCATTATTGATATTAACAATATCAACTTTTTGACCAACTAAAATATTTGCGGCATCTAAAATATCTTGATCAATGGTAATTGAGCCAACATAATTTAAATTAGCATCAGTTACAGTCGCTCGGTGGATTTTGCTATAAAGCATAGTAATTGTCATTTTTGCTACCCTTTAATGGAGCTAAAAGCAAAAGCTTTTAGCTTTTTTATAATTATAGCAAATTTTATCTTGCCATAGTAGCAGGATCAATTGGTTCACCCCAAAACTCATCAGCAATTACATATTCTTGCACAACTTTGCCGCCAATTAAATGCTCATCAATGATTCTATCGATTTTCTCTTTTGTTAAACCAACATACATTGTATGTCCTGGCTCAACTAACATTACAGGACCTTGTTGGCATCTTCCAAGACAGCTTGTTTGAATTGGCTGAACAGTCCCCATAATTCCTTTTTCCATCAATTTTTGCGCTAAATAGCCAAAAAGCTCTTGCGATTCTTTATCTCCGTGGCGTACACAACTTGGTTTTGGCATTCCTGGAGGTGCACTTTGTTGGCATTTAAAAATATAATAAGCTGGACGAGGCATTCCTTGCATCATCATAAACTCCTTTTTTGATTTTAATTAGGACTAAATTTGTCCTAATTTTAACAAAAGAAGATAAATAGGAGCTTAAATTTCTTTTGATACAATAACATTACTAAAAAAATCAAGGGAATTGGCATGAAAAAAGTAGCAATCAATGGGCTTGGAAGAATTGGAAAAATGGTTCTTTGGAACTACTTTACAAAAGAGCAAGATGATTTTGAAATAGTAATGGCAAATGGTGGAAGCGGAACGACTGAAGATTTAGCTTATATGCTTAAATTTGATTCAGTGCATGGAAGATTTCCAGCTGAAATTGAGTATGATGATGAACATTTAATTATTAATGGACACAAAATTAAAATTGTAAGTGAGCGAGATCCACTTAAACTTCCTTGGAGTGATATTGATATTGTTTTAGAATGCACTGGAAAATTTACTAAAAGAGAAGATGCAAGTAAACATCTTGAAGCTGGAGCAAAAAAGGTGCTCATTTCAGCCCCTGCAAAAAATGAAGATATTACAATTGTATTTGGTGTTAATGAAAAGCTTTATGATAATAGTAAACATCATATCATTTCAAATGCTAGTTGTACGACCAACTCTTTAGCTCCGGTTATGAAAGTTTTAGTAGATAACTTTGGTGTAAAAAGCGCTCATGTTACTACAACGCATGCTTATACCTCTTCGCAAGTTACAATTGATAGAAAAAAACCTGGCAAACACCGCCGTGGGCGCGCTGCAGCAATTAATATTATTCCAACAACCACTGGAGCGGCAAAAGCAACTACTAAAGTTATACCTGAGCTTGCTGGCAAGATGAATGCAACTGCACTTCGAGTTCCTGTTGCTGATGTTGCAATAACTGAAATTGTTGCTGTGCTTGAAAAAGAAGTAAGCGCAGATGATGTAAATAAAGCAATTGAAGCAGCGGCAAATGGAGCTATGAAAGGAATTTTGGGAATTACTTATGATGAAGTAGTTTCAAGCGATATGATCGGTAATCCAAATTCAAGCACAGTTGATGCTTTAAGTACAGATGTTGTTGATGGGAATTTGGTAAAAATTTTAACATGGTATGATAATGAATTTGGGTATGCAAGCCGCCTTTTTGATTTAACTGCTTTAGTTGCTTCTAAAATGTAAAAGCAGCACCTGCTGCTTTTATTCCATAAAATCTTCTTATATTTATACCATTGAACTATTATTAAAAGTTATGCTACTATATAAGCAAAAATGGAGGATTTTATGGAATTTGTTAGTGTTATTTTGCATCCTATTTTAGGTATGGTAGCAATATTTTTGCTTTTTTGGGCAATGATTTTGGGTTTTTATCAAAGAGATTTCCTTTTGCAAAAAAAGCTTCTTGCTCTTGTGGTTTTGTTTTTATTTTTAAGTTGGATTGTTGGTGGCTATTTTTACATTAATTTTTATGGAGAACATAAAAAAATTATTTTACACTCCTCATATGCTTTTATTCATAAAATTTTTATGGAGAGCAAAGAACATATCTTTTTACTTGTTTTGATTGCTTCATTTTATTTACCTTTTGGCGTAAGTGAAAAAGAAAAAAGAGCTCCCCTAAAACTTGAGATTTTGCTCTTTTTACTTTTGCTTTTTATCGAAGGAAGCGGAGCGCTTATTAGTAATGCCTATAAAATTGCAATAGGAGCTACGATATGAAAAATGCAATTTCATTAAGTGCAGCGCTTACAATAATTTTTAGTGTAATATTAACCCTTGTAAAAGAGCTTTTTGAACCTATTCATCAATTTTTAGCTCACTTAAGTTCTAATCATTGGTTAAGCCATTCATTAATTGATCTGTTTTTATTTATATTTTTAACAGGGCTTTTTTTGATGATAAAGCTTAAAAAAAGTTATGAAATGGTACTTTTTTATGCTTTGCTTTTTGGTTCTTTAATTATTTTTCTTTTTTTTGTATATATGAGCTTGGCATAACTCCCTAAAGGGAGTTATTCTCAGAGCCAAATGTTTTTTTGAGTCCTTCGATGAGCTCTTTTTTCTCTTTATCTTTTAATTTTGCTTCTGGATGTGCTAAAAGATATAAAAGTGGTGGCATTGAACCTTTTTCAAGCTCTTTGGCAGCATCTTTGCCATGATTTTTCTCTTGCACTCCCCAAGCTGAGACATTAAAGTGCTCTCTTGCTTCCATCACATCATGATAAATAAGCCACGAAATTGGAGCAATAGTACTATAACTTGGCCATTTGGTTTCGTGTGAATGGCAGTTGCCGCAAGCTTTCATAAAAAGTGCTCTTGTTTGATTACTATCCCAATTTGGTTCACTTATAACTTTTGGATTGGTATGATTTTTTCCATATGGAATAAACTGAATAAGAATAAGCACTATAATAATAGTAATAAAAAGCTTTTTCATAAAGAACTCCTTTTTCTTTGATTATAAAATGGTTTTTCTTAATTACTTATAAAATATAATAAGAAAAAGTAATAAAATATATACTTTTGCTCTTTTACTCAAATTATGCTACTATATCGTAATTAAAGCAAGGAGCAAAGAATGTTTAAGCGATTTAGAAGAAGAAGAATAAACCCCGTTTTACGCGAAATGTTAACAGAAACTACGCTAAATATTAGCGATTTTATCTATCCACTTTTTATTCGAAGCGGAGAGAGGATAAGAAATGAAATAGCCTCAATGCCAGATGTTTTTCAATTAAGTATTGATGAAGCGATAAAAGAGTGTGATGAATTAAAAAAACTTGGAATTAAAGCTATTATTTTATTTGGTATTCCAGATGTAAAAGATTCAGTTGGTTCAGAAGCTTTAGATGAGCATGGCATTATTGCAAGAGCAGTTAGAGAAATAAAAAATGCCCATCCAGATATCTTTGTAGTGACTGATTTATGCTTTTGTGAATATACCGATCATGGACATTGTGGGGTGTTAAATCCAAAACTACAAACGGTAGATAATGATATTACTTTAAAAAATCTTGGTGCACAAGCTGTTGTGCATGCAAAAGCTGGAGCTGATATGATTGCACCAAGTGGAATGATGGATGGTATGATTAGTGCAATAAGAAGTGCATTAGATAGCGCAAATTTTGAATATCTTCCAATAATGAGCTACTCAACAAAATTTGCAAGTTCATTTTATGGACCATTTAGAGATGTTGCAGAATCAGCCCCAAGTTTTGGTGATAGAAAAAGCTATCAAATGAATCCAGCCAACAGACGCGAAGCAATAGCTGAAAGTATTGCTGATGAAGAAGAAGGTGCTGATATTTTGATGGTAAAACCAGCACTTGCCTATTTAGATATTGTAAGAGAAATAAAAGATAATACTACTTTGCCTTTGGCTGTTTATAATGTTAGTGGAGAGTATTCGATGCTTAAAATGGCAGCGCGTGCTGGGGTAATTGATTATGAAAAAGTGATGATGGAGACTATGATTAGTTTTAAAAGAGCAGGAGCTGATATTATAATTAGCTACCATGCAAAAGAGGTAGCTAAAATTTTACAATCTTAGTTTAAAAGTTTTATCTCGACGCGGCGGTTTTTGGCTTGGTTTTCTTTGGTATCGTTTGGCGCAATGGGGTTTGCTTTGCCAAGCCCTTTAATTTCTATTTTTTTAGCATCGATTTTGCCACAATACATTAAAAAATCAGCCACGCTTTGAGCCCGTTTAAAAGAGAGCGCCAAATTATACTCATCGCTTCCGACATTATCGGTATATCCGGTAACAACTATTTTTTTAGGATTGTTTTGGGAAATATAGCTGCTAATAACCTTTAAAGCCTCTTTGGCTTTGGGTTTGAGCATAAATTTATTAAAATCAAAAAGCACCTTTTCTGGAACCGTAAGCTTTTCGCCGCCCTTAATCTTTTGCACGCTAATGCCAACTTTTTCTGGTTTTGGCGCTTCTTCTTTGCTTGAGTATTTGGCAGCTTTAATATCTGTAATTAAAAGGTCATACGCTTGCGGGGCAAGAGCAAAAGCGCGCTTCCACTCAAAGCCAATAATCTCTGTTTGAGGAGTAAAAGGAGTTGAAGCTATTCGTTTTCCATTTAAATAAATTCTAAAGAGGTGCCGTCTTGCTTGAATTGCAATGTAAAATTTTTTCTTGTGGCATGCTGGGGTGTCACGAAGTGCTCCAATACCGCTTAATGATATATGGCACCCCACTGGTTCAAAAGAAAAATGTAATGTTTTTTCAACTTTAGGCTCTTTTTTTGTAGGATTGATGCTTAAAAGATTAAAATCATACGGCACATCGCGATAATTGTTTGTAAAAAGAGTAAATTCAATAGAAAACTCATCTTTTCCCAAATTAACTTTTTTTACAAAGCCAAACTTTGAAGTGCCAGTTGGGGCAAACCAAATTTTATTGTTATATTTAACACACTCTCCAACCCCATCAATTTTATCAAAACTTGTTGGAATTTCACCCACCGGGCATTTGCTAAAATCCTCGCTAAAAAGCACCTTGTCACCTGGCGTGAATTTAATATTTTGCCCCGTTACTAAACCGCTTTTAGCAAATAAAGGAAAAGATAAAAACAAAAACAAAAGCAACTTTTTCATTTACTCCTCCTTTTTTAAAAGTAAACTATTCTACTCTTTTTATTATAGCTTCTTTGCAACTTAAGTATCAAAAAAATTGCATTCTATTATGATAAAATTTCAATTAACTTCATAAAAGGAGGGAAAAATGTCTGATAAAATGAAAGAAAAACTACAAACAATAAATATTTTAAACAAAGAAAAAGAGAATTTAGGAATGGTGAGCTTGCATCAAACAAGAGAGCTTTTAATGGATGCTGGAGCAATTTTGCTTGATGTAAGACCTCCAGCAAAAGTAAAAGGAGAAAATGCCCAAGAAGCAGGAATTAAAAATGCTTACTATACTCCATATACTGAATTTTTCAACTATTTAGACATTTTACCAAAAGAGCATACTGTGCCAATTGTAGTTGCTTGTTTAAAGGGATGGTTTGCTAATAGAGTAATGGGTTATTTGGAAATGATGGGATATGAAAATGTTTATGTTTTAGATGAGAGTATAGAAAATTTAATTGAAGTGCACAAAGCTCATACAAGTTAACGAAGGCGTAAAAGAGAATATAAAAAACGCTCAAAACTCTCTTTTGATTCTTTTTTTTCTAAAAGAGTGCTAAGGTAGCTTTTGAGGCGCTCTAAAAGAAGAGGAGGGAGGGTAAACTCCTCTTTTATTACAACTTTTCCTTCACGAGCGTAAGATAATTTTGTTAAGTTTTTAATAAGATTGAGGGCTCTTTGAATAATAAGTAAATAAAACTCTTCATCTTTTATTGGACCAATAAAGTAGTATTGTTGGGATATTTGGGTGTTGCTTTGATTTTTACCATTAAAATTTATCGTTAAATCTTTATTGGCAAATTTTAAAACTCTTTCTTCTATAAATGGTTCAAAAGCAAATGAGAAGGTGCTAAGCCAAGATTTTGAGCGCTGTAATAAAGAGTTTTGTTTTTTTTCTTGAATAATTTGTTCTTGTATTGGAATTGGAGCATTTAGAAAAAGAGGTTTTATTTGTGGAACTATTTTTTCATGCCCCCAGATAGAGCATAAAATATGATGCATTTTTTGCTCTTCTTCCACAATCTCTTTAAAATAGCTATTTTTTAAATAATAAATGTTTGAATTTGCGCTCATTTGAAATTCAAGAAGCGAAAAGATAAAAGAAGCAAGCACCTTTGCACTCTCATTTAAACGATTATTATATTCTCTTTTAAAAGCTTTGCTAAAGTGTATAAAGTTTTGATTCCAATTATTAAGTGTAATTGTAAGATTTTTGTAAAAGTAAAGAATATTTTTAATAGAGCCATTGAGTGGATCAAAAGCGATAAAGTTGTTAAAAAAGAGTTTAAAATGAATTTTATAATCGTTAAGATATTTTGCGTTTTTTGTTAGATTTATTACAGGCAAAATTGGTTGTTTAAAATAAAGCATCAATTGCAAAAGAGGATGGATTGAAAGAATTGGCTCTTTAGCATTGCTTACGAAAATTATGGCATCACTTTCTAAAATGCTTTGTAAAATTGTAATATCATTTTGCAAAAGTGGCTCGTGTTTATATTGCAATACAAAATTTTTTAAAAGTTCATGGCGTTTATGAGAAGGGGCTTTAAAGGAGTTTAGCTCTTCGATTATCTCTTTTTCAAAGCAAAAAGGGGGTGTATTAATAAACTCATAAAATAGATAACACGATTTTTGAACCAAAAAAGAAGATATTGTTTTGGTAGGTTTGAGTGCAATGGAATCGTTAAAGGTTAATGCGCGAATTAAAGAAGTTTTTCCTACTCCTTTTGCTCCAATGACAACGATTTTTGGATACTCTAGCAATAAAATCCCCCCATTTTTTGCTTTTTATTATTATAATACATTTTCAAAATAAGTTATAAAAAGTGGTCATTTTTTTAACTAAAATTTAACTCCAATACCAATTGAAACAACGGGGTAGAGTTTAAAGCGTTTTAATTTTTGATTTAACGTTTTTTCTTCAATTTTTGCTTCGTTATCTAAAATGTCTTGTATTCCTTCAAAGCCTTTAGCTGCTTTTGCTTGCACGCTTCCTTTTGGCTCTCCTATGTAAATTGCTCCAATATCAAAGGTAAAGTGCCATTTATTATTGTAATCAACGCTATTAAATCCAATTCCAAAATATGGATTAACTCGTCTTTTTAATGTAATGAGTGTTTTAACATCACCAACTTCTCGCGCGGGATAGGTATGATCGCCAATTGTAATTTCTTTGCTTTTTGGTTTAAAAAAGACTTTTGCATTGCTTTTAGAATAGTATGCTCCCCAACTAAAGAAAAAAGCATTTTGCCATGGATGAACATCAAATAAGAGCCCATTACTTTGGAGCAATCCTTTAAGATGAAATTTGTTTCCATCATAAAAAAGATGGTGGTTTGCAGAAATAGCATTAAAGTTAATACGACTTGCAAAGGTTTGATTAAAACTAACGACGATATCGCTTCCAAATCCAAGGGTAGAGGCTTTATAGATAAGTTGTAAATAGGGTTGATAAGCTTCTTTTGCCACTAATGCAGAGAATAATAAACAAAGTAAGAATATTTTTTTCATCTCCACCCTTTTATCGTTTTTATATTATAAAATAAAAAAGTAAAAATTGCAACTTTTATGCTACAATGCCATAAAGTAAGGAGGATATGATGCGTCTTTTTCTCTTAATACTTTTGCCTTTTTATCTATTTAGTAAAATTTTAACGCTTCAAAGTGATGATGGATTTATCTTAAAAGGATGGCTTTATGAAGGCAATAAAAGTAAAGTTGCCCTTTTGATTCATCAATATGGAAGCAATCATACAATGTGGAGTGAATGGATACAATTTTTTCAAAAAAAAGGATATAGCGTTTTTGCTCCAGATTTAAGAGCACATGGTGCTTCTTGTTATAAAAAGGGCAAAAAAATTTTAATTACTCCAAAAGATTATGGCCACACACCAAAAGAGGCACATTTAGAAAAAACTCCAAACGATTTAAAAAAATGGCTTACACTGCTTGAGAAAAAGGGGTATAGTTTTGATAATGCTATTTTTATGGGCTCTTCAATGGGAGGAGCAGCGCTAATTGAACTTTTGTTTGATTATGAGCCAAGAGTGTTAATAACTTTGAGTCCAAGCAAAGCGTTTCATAAAAAGGCGGCTTTTGAAGCAATTGAGAGCTTTGAAAATCCTTGGCTCATTGTTACTTCTCAAGATGATTTTGTAAAAGAGCTTGATCTAAAGTATGCAAGTAAAGCAAGTAGTGCAACATTGCTACTTTTACCTGGAAAGGGGCATGGTAAGGCGCTTTTTGAAAAAGCAAAGCCCTTTATCAAAGCTTTTTTAGAAGATAAAGGAATTTAATGCATCCAAAATTTGCTGTTGTTGGTCATCCAAACAAAGGCAAAAGCACTATAGTTGCTAATTTGGCAATGGATGATTCTATTGCTATTTCTCCTTTGCCAGGAACCACAACTAAAGCCGCAAGTTATCCTTTAAAAATTGATGGCAAGATAATTTATGAGCTCATTGATACGCCAGGATTTCAGCGTCCAAGAGCAATTTATGCTTGGCTCAAAGAAAAAGAAGTCCCAGCTAATCAGAAGTTAGATCGCTTAAAAGAGTTTGTTCAAACTTTTAAGAAAGATCCAAGATTTGCCCAAGATATTGAAATTTTGCGTCCCATCACTCAAGGAGCAGGAATTATTTATGTTGTTGATGCTTCAAAGCCTTATAGTCTTGAGTTTGAGCTTGATATGAAAATTCTTTCATATGCTGGTGCTCCTTCGATGGCAATTTTAAATTTTATTGAAGAGAGTGATTATTCAAATGAGTGGAAAAGTGTTTTAACGCACTATTTTAAAATAATAAAACGCTTTAATCCAATGATAAGCTCACTAAAAGAGTATAAAAAGCTGCTTGAAGCTATGTCACATTTAAATGAAGAGTGGTATGAGCCTTTGCAAGAGGCAAAAAGAGCTATAGATACTCTTTATGAAAAGAAAATTTATGAGAGTGCGTATGAAATTAATAAATATTTAGAAGATATTTTTACCTTTTCTTTAAAAAGTAGCAATAAAAGCAAAGAGGTGCTGCTAAAAGAGTTTCAAGAAAAAATTATTGCCAAAGAAAAGAGGCTTTTTCAAAAGATACTTACAATTTGGGAGCATCGAAATATTGCAATTGATATAAAAGAGATTGATTTTTCTTTTGATATCTTTTCTGAACAATCAAAAGAGATTTTTGGACTCTCCCAAAAAGAGGCAATAGTTATTGGAGCTGGAGTTGGTGCAACAATTGGAGGAGGCATTGATTTAGCACTTTTGGGGCATACTTTACTTGCTGGAGCTGGTATTGGAGCAGTCGTTGGAGGGGTAGGAGCCTATTTAGGATTTGAAAAAGCGCTTGAAGTAAAGGTGCTTGGCATGGAGCTTGGCAAAGAGATTTTGCAAGTTGGTCCAATAAAAGAGAAAAATTTCTATTTTATTTTGCTAAATAGAGCGCTTTTTTTTAGTAAAATCGTAGCAACACTTTCGTATGCCAAAAAAGGAGAGCTTGCTTTACAAGAGGCAAAAGAGCTTTTAAATCAAAAGGAGAAAAAAGAGCTTTTTGCATTGCTTGGCAATCTTGAGAAAAATCAAGAAAAGCTTTTGCAAGTTATACAAAAAATTTTAGAAAGAGTGATTAAGGATGAGTCATGAAAATAGTGTTTACTTTTTTGATTTTTTTTAGCTTTTTATTTGGAAAATGCGACATAAATGCACAAAAATTAGTGCAAAGTTATGAGGGTGTTGTTGCTTGCAAGAATAACTATATTATTTTTAAAAATGGCAAAAAGCTTTTGTATGATGATGGAGAGAAAAAAAGTTTTTTTAAACTTTTAAATCATGCAGATATTGAGGATATGTTTGTTTTTAAGTATCCTAAAAATTTTGTTACAAAGATGCCACAAAATTATGATCCAGGGCGCATTAGAAATGAAGCATTTTTTAAGATGCTCTATGGAAGCTCTCCCAAAGAGGTAGAGAAAAATTTAGTTACAATTCCTTGGCTTGGTGGCAAAATTAAAGTTACCAAAAAAGAAGGCGTTGCAAGAGCTCTGAAAGCAGTCTATTTAGATTTAAAAAAATTACCGCCATCTTATTATAAATATCTCTATCCAATTGGTGGCACATATAAATGGCGATATATTGCTGGAACAAAGCGCCTTAGTGTGCACTCATTTGGCGCAGCAATTGATATTAATGTTAAATATAGTGCCTATTGGCGCTGGCAAAAGAGTGCATTTAAAAACAAAATTCCAAAAGAGATTGTGCAAATTTTTGAAAAGCATGGCTTTATTTGGGGTGGAAAGTGGTATCACTTTGATTCAATGCACTTTGAATATCGACCAGAATTACTTAGAGAGTAAGGAGTGATTAGTAATTAGTGAAGAGTGATTAGTGAGTTGTGAAAAGAGGAGTTGAAAGGAGAAAAATGAAAAAGTTATCTCTAACGCAAAAAGTTGTAATTGCAATGATTTTAGGAGCAATTGTTGGGCTTGGAATAAATCTTTTACAATTTAGCAAAGGTGGCTTTATTGATAGCTATATTGTTCATGGGCTCTTTTTAATTATTGGAAAGATGTTTATTTCAGCCCTTAAAATGCTTGTAGCGCCCTTAGTGCTTTTTTCTTTAATTACAGGAGTGCTTGGCATTGGTGATATTAAAGAGCTTGGAAAAGTTGGGGTTAAAACCTTTTTGCTCTATCTTTTAACAACAGCCATTGCAATTGCTATTGCTGTTACTTTAGCTGCATCGCTTCATATTGGAGAGGGACTTCATTTAACAAGCTCTGCAAGCTTTAGTGCCAAAGAAGCACCATCACTTAGCCAAGTGCTTATTAATATTATTCCAACCAATATTTTTAATGCTTTAAGTCATGATAATATGCTACAAATTATCTTTTTTGCCATTTTATTTGGTATTTCAATTATTATGGTAGGAGTTAAAGCAAAGCCTTTGGTAGATGTGATTGAAATTGTTAATGAAGCTATGATGAAAATGGTAACAATTATTATGGCAACAGCTCCAATTGCCGTTTTTGCTTTGATTGCTAAAGCCTTTGCAACACTTGGGCTTGATTTGTTTGCCAAATTGCTTGAATATGTAGGAGTATTGCTTTTGGCTTTAGCTTTGCATCTATTCATTACGCAAATGGGGCTTTTAAAGCTTTTGGGACGAGTTAGTATAAAAATGTTTTTAAATAAAGCCAAAGAGATGCAACTTTTTGCCTTTTCAACTTCAAGCTCAAATGCAACAATTCCAGTTACTATGCGTGTAGTAACACAAAAAATGGGAATAGATAATTCAATTGCCTCTTTTACTATCCCTTTTGGCGCAACTATAAATATGGATGGAACAGCTATTATGCAAGGGGTGGCTACTGTTTTTATTGCAAATGTTTATGGAGTTGATTTGGGGCTTAGTGGCTATTTGACAGTAATTTTAATGGCAACCTTAGCTTCTATTGGAACTGCTGGTGTGCCTGGAGTTGGACTTGTGATGCTTTCTATGGTATTTACGCAAGTTCATTTGCCACTTGAAGGGATAGGGCTTATTTTAGGTGTTGATCGATTGCTTGATATGGCAAGAACCATTATTAATGTAACAGGTGATGCAGTGGTGACATTAATTGTTGCAAAAAATGAAAAGAAGTTTAACAAAGCTATTTTTGACAATCCAAATGCTGGCATTTTAATTGATGATGCAATAAGTATTGATGAAAAAATAGAAAAAGAGCTTCAGCAAGAGATTACTAAGCTAAGCAAAAAATAGCTTAGCTTTTTTGCTCACTATTTTCTTGACACTTCATAGCTTCAGCTTTAATAAAGTGTAATCTATCAAGCAAATGTTCAAGTTCATCTTGCTCCTCTTTGCATTTTTTAATAAGCTCTTCTTTTTTGGCTTTTACTTTGGCAATTTGCTCATTTATATCGCATACACTTATTGCACACTGTTTTGCTAACTCTTCTTCTTTTTCAATGGCCCAATTAGTAATAGATTTAATAAAATCAAACATTTGTTACTCCTTAAACTGAATAAGTAGTGATTCAAGCGCTTTTGTCATTATATCTGGTGGCATATGACCATTTGTAAAGTGATACTCCTCATCAAAACTTGTTTTCATCAATTTTGCAATTGGAGAATGCCAAGCTAAATCATCTTTGCCTCCAAAAAGCATATTTGAATAAATAAGTGTTGCTTCAAAACCACCCATATTCATGATGCAAAAGACTTCCGGATTAAATTTGACTTCTTCATGCTCAATATTTTCAGCTTTTAAAATAGAACTTACAGCAACATCAGCTTGATTGATAGCAATGTGACCCAATTTTGGTTGAGCTAAAGCTGTGCAATCTCCCGCTGCAAAAATATTTGGATAGTTAATGTGCACCATCTCTTTATTTGTTGGAACCCATCCTTTATCATCGCCTAAATTACTCTTTGCAATAAACTTTGGCGCTTTATATGGAGGAATAATAATAGCTAAATCGCAAGGAATTTCGCTCCCATCACTAAAAATGACTGACTCTTTTGTAATTTCAACTAACTCTTTATTTGTAAGTAAGCTAATATCGCGCTCTTTCATAATCTTTGCAACGACTCCTCTTGCTCTATCACCCACATCTTCAAAAAAGATTTTGCTTGGGCTAAAAACGGTAATAGAACTTTTATCTCTTAGCCCCATTTTTCTTAACTTATGATCCATCATAAACATAATCTCACCAATTGGACCCTCGCAAGGAGCTTTAAGGTTTGGAGCATCAATAAGAGTGCCAAATTCACTTTTTGCAGCTCCAGTTACAATTGCTCCACCTTCAAAATCTTTTAATTTCTCATGCAATCTTTTTGCCTCTTTGTTATCGCAAACGGAATATCCAAACTCTTGATAGCCTTTAATTGCATTATAATCTTTAATTGCTCCACTTGCAATTAAGAGATAATCATACTCCAACTCTTTGCCACTTTTTAAAAATATTTTTTGATTAGAAGCATCAATTCTTTCTACCTCATCTTGAATAAATGCTGCTTTGCTTTTTCTTGCAACTGGAGGGAGAGTAATTTTTACCTCACTTTCATCTTTATTTTCCATAGCAACTTCAGGAAGTGCTGGCTTTTCTAAAGAAAAATCATTACTATCAATTAAAGTTATTTCAAAATGATAATCATAATCACTCAACTTATATAGAGCTCTTAACCCCGCAAATCCACCGCCAATAATGACAAGTTTTTTTAAAGCACTCATTTTTTCCCGTCCTTTAATAAAAAATTTTTCTATATATTATTATAGTATAATTGTTGTGAACATATGTGCAATAAAAGTAGCATTTTTTAAAAAGTAGAGGATGTATTATTTAAGTTTAATAGTATTCATTGGATTTATTGGCATTATTGTTGTTTTTTTTGATGCTCTTATAGAATTTTTACAAAAACTAAAAATAAAACATTCTTTGAAAAAAGGCTTAAACCAAGAAGCAAAAAGCATACTTTTTCAAATTCCTTATTATCAAAAACTTTCACCTCAAGAAAAAGAAAAAATAGAAAAATCTATTATTATTTTTATAAACTCCAAAGATTTTATTGGTAAAAATATTCCAGTAACGATAGAAATGAAAGTTACAATTGCCTTTTGGGCTTGTTTTATTATTTTGCATTTAAATATGGGCTGTTATGAGAATGTAAAAACAATTTATATCTATCCTCATACTCTTTTTTTACAAGATAAGAGAGCTAATGAAGGAATTGTGCAAGAGCAAGATCTTATCATTAGTGGTCAAGCAACGCAAGATAGTATTGTATTAGTTTGGGATGAAGTAAAAAAAGAAGCTTTTAGTTTAAGTAAAGAAAATGTTATTATTCATGAATTTGCCCATGAAATTGATTATTTAGATGGAGTAGCTAATGGAATTCCGCCACTACCTAAAAATAAAATAAAAGAGTGGGTAAAAGTAGTTTTAAGAGAGTATGATAAACTAAAAGCAAGAGAAATTGCAAATCGATACATTGATAAATTTAAGTTACTTGGCTCTTATGCCGCTACAAATGAGGCAGAGTTTTTTGCTATCTTAAGTGAGCGTTTTTTCCTTCGACCTTGCTCTTTAAAAAACAGATTTCCTTCTTTATATAAAGAATTACAAGAGTTTTATAACATCGATCCTTGCCAAGTTTTAAAGTAAATTTGTTACAAATCTTCTTAAAAATAAAAATAATTGAAACAAAACTATAAAAAAAATTTATTTTATTATATAATAAATAAAAAAGGACTCATTATGAAACTGCTAAAAAATATTTTAGCTTTTATTGGTTTTATAGCAATAGTTGGAGTTGTTTATTTTGCATATTTAGTAAAAGATTTTGACCCAAAAGCAAAAGATGTCTATTCAAAGATGATTCCAACTCTTATTAAAACAGGTAATATCGCAGAAGCAACTGTTTATAAGGTAAAGGTAAAAAAAGGTATCAAACCAGAAGAGATTATAGAATCTTTAAATAGCGTAGCAAATGAAATGGGAATTAAGCCAGTTGGCGATTTGCCGTTATCAAAAGAGGTGGAATTAAGAACTGGTAAAAAACAACCCTATGTTAGAGTGCTTAGTTATTGCCAGCCAAATATTGCAATTGAGATGGTAAAATTTTCTATGGCTTATGGAGCCTATTTACCTTGTAGAATTGTAATAATGGAAGATAGTAATCATAACTATTGGCTCTATTTGCTTGATATGGATTTAATGATTCATGGTGGCCATCCACTTCCACCTAAAATGCTTAAATATGGTAACCATGTGAAAAAGATTTTATATACTATGATGGATAAGGCAGCAAATGGAGATTTTTAAATCAAGAAAGTAAAATGGCATTTTGCCATTTACTCTTGAAAAAGTCTTGTGCTTAAATATCTTGCAGCGCTATCTTGGAGGATGGTTACAATCTTTTTGCCTTTGATATTTTGTTTTTGGGCAAGTTTTTTAAGAGCAGCAATATTTGCGCCACTTGAAATTCCTACAAAAAAGCCCTCTTTAGCTAAATTCTTTGCTTCATTTATAGCTTCATCTGAACTAACGGCTATGACATCATCTAAAAGGGAAATATCTAAAATTTTTGGAATAAATCCAGCTCCAATTCCTTCAATTTCGTGCGCTCCTTTTTCTTTGCCACTAAGTACAGCTGATTCAAGCGGTTCAACACCAACTATTTGAATTTTTTTACCTTTGTCTTGAAAATATTTTCCAACACCGCTAATTGTTCCGCCTGTGCCAATTCCTGTTAAAAAAATATCAAAAAAAGGAAGCGCTTTTTCAATTTCTACTGCTGTGGTTTGGTAATGTGCTTTTGGATTTGAGGGGTTTTCAAATTGATTGAGCATCAATAAATTTTGCTCTTTAGCAATTTCTTTGGCTTTATTAATTGCTCCTTGCATTCCCTCTTTTGCTGGAGTTAAAACCAAATTTGCTCCAAAATGCTTTATTGTAGCTCTTCGTTCAAGGCTCATTGATTTTGGCATAACAATTGTTAAAGGAATCTTTTTTATTGCACAAACTAAAGCCAAACCAATACCAGTATTGCCACTTGTTGGTTCAATAAAGCCATTTATATTTGGATTTTGTTTTAGGGCATCTTCTACCATAAAAAGAGCAATCCTATCTTTAATGGAGCCTCCTGGATTGAAAAACTCACATTTAGCATAAATGTTGCATTCAAGCTCATTTGAGAGTCTTTCAAGTTTAACTAAAGGAGTATTGCCAATTGTATCTATTAAATTCATTGCACGCTCCACTCAATCGTTTCTCCAGCCATAAATGGCACAATGCCTTCATATTCGTTTTTAATTTGCATTGCTTTTTTCTCTAAAGCAATAACTTTTTTAGGTGGTGTGATATTATAAATTTTTTGTGCATTATCGCTTATAAAAGCTTGCAAATTTTCTAACTTATTGTGCTTTTCAAAAAGCTGGGCAAGAAGTGGCAAAATAACAGGAGCGCTAAAAACACCCGCAGCACATCCTGGAGCTTCTTTTTTTGATTTTGGATGAGGGGCTGAGTCGCTTCCAAACATCACTTTAGGATGAGCATTGAGGGCTAAATGTAAAAGTGCTTCTTTATCTTCTGGGCGTTTGGCAATTGGTTTGCAAAAAAGATGAGGTCTTAGTAAACCTCCAGCAACATCATCTAATGTAATAAAAAGATGATGCAAGGTTATTGTTGCATACAAATTATCATATTTTTCAAGCAAAGTGGCTGATTCTTTAGTGGTAATGTGCTCCATGACAATTTTTAATTTTGGAAAGTTTTGAGCTAAAACTTCATAAATTGGTAAAAACTCTTTTTCTCTATCCATCACAAAACCATTGCTCTCCCCATGAATATTAAGCACAATTTCAAGCTCACTCATTGCTTGTAATGTATCACCAATCTCATCAATATCGATTTTACTTACTCCATTTTGACTATTTGTGGTAATTCCTGCTGGATAGAGTTTAATTGAGACAATCTCATTTTTTATCTCTTGTAAAAACTTTTTATCATAATTTTGAAAAAACAAACTCATATAAGGAGTAAAAGTAAAATCTTTGGTAGCATCTAAAATAGCTTTTTTATACTCTAATAAAAGCTCTTTTGTTGTAATTGGAGGGATAGTATTTGGCATAATTAAAGCGCCACTAAAATATTTTGCACTAAAAGGGGCTACCTTTTTTAGCATATCATCTTGGCGCAAGTGCAGGTGCATATCGAGCGGGGAGGTAAGTTGCACTTTCATCAAAATCCTTTATAAGATAAAATCTCTTTTTATCCTTTGGCACAAGCCAAAAAATAATTCTTAGTTTACAACGATTTTTGTTAAATTTTTCATTTTGTGGCAAATTATAAACTCTTGTTGGTTTTGGTGGAGTATAAGAAATTACTGGATAATCAATGCCGCCGCTAAAGAGTTGATTGCAAGTTAAAATTCTTTTGCAACTTTTTAAAAAAGCCAAAGGCAACGCATCTTTTTCAAAAAGCCATCTTGAATATTCAGAGCAAGTTGGATAGTATCGGCAGCTTTTAGGAGTAAATAAAGATATTTTTTGATACATTTTTAAAAGCTGCAAAAAGATTTTTCGCATCTTAATCCTTATATGGCATGATAATAAAAGAAGGTGAACCATTAATAGCATGGTAAATAAAAGTACCATGAAGTTTAACAAAATATTTCATTAAAAGCTTTTGCACGGTTGGCTCAATTGAGCCTTTAAACCATCCGTTGTTGCTAATGACAATTAAAAATTTTGGATTATCTTCATAAGTTTTTTTACTTGTTCCTTCATAACATATGGCAATTTTGTAACGCTTATTTAAAGCATTGATATAGGTAAACTCTTTTGCTCCATGATAATCAACTGAACCATCAAAAAAGAGTTTATTTACCCACTCTCCAAGCCACTTTGGCAATGGATTTGCCTCGCCAAAGGGAACTAAAACCACTTTATTTGCAACTTTATATGAGCCATTTTGAAAAATATAAGCTGTATTTAAATAATCATTCATTTTTTTGTAATAGAGTGAGCCAACTACAATGGTAATTTTTTTGGAGAGCTCTTGCAAACTTTGCACCATTTGAGTATCTAAATTGAGAAAGTAAGGCAAAATCGATTCTGGAAAGATAATGAGTTTTTTATTATGACTTATTGCATCATTAATATGCCATAATACTAATTTAGTATAGAGTTCTTGGTTTTTGCGTTTCCATTTTTCTCTAACATCAATATTTGTTGAGACAAGTTCTATGTCTTTAAGAGTTTTAGGGCTTAAGATTTTTGGATTTTTTAAATCAATAAGCAAAAGTGTTAAAAGTAAAAGATATTTTTTATTAAGTGTTAATGTTAGAGCGAGAAGAAACAAAATTGCTCCATACTGCCATAAATGCACACCAAAAATAGTATTAATAAATAGTAGTCGCAAATTAAACCAATTAAAGCCAAATGGTTCAAAAAAACTGAGTAAAAAAAGCATAAAAGCTTTGAGAAAATAGATGGTATACTCTTGTAAAATAAGAGGAAAGTGTTGCTCTAGTATTTGAGCAAGCTTTGTTGCCAAAAAACTTGCCAAAGCAAATAAAGCCCCATATAAAAGCCCAAGTAATAGTATTGAAGGAAGAATTAAAAAAGGATGCCCATAATAATAAAAGCTTACTCCAAGCCACCAGAGCCAAAAAATTCCCATAAAAAAGCCGCTAAAAAACCATGTTTTTGTATCACTTTTTAAAAGGAAATAGAGCCCAACTAATGCTAAAGTTGAATTGATAAAATAAAGAATATATTCATTTAATTGCATAAAATGGCTCAAATAAATAAAAGCACTTAAACAAATTGCAATAATCAAGCCTTTTGTTATATGCAAAGTGGTAAAATGTGTTTTAATTTTCATAAGAAAGGACCTTTCATGCAACAAGGATTGATGCAATTTTTACCATTAATATTACTTTTTGCAATATTTTACTTTTTAATTATAAGACCTCAGCAAAAAGCGCAAAAAGAGCACAAGCAAATGCTTGAATCACTCCAAAAGGGTGATAAGATTGTAACTAGTGGTGGGCTTATTGCTGAGGTGCTAAAGCCTGAAGAAGATTTTATCAAAATAAAGCTAAATGATGATACAGTAGTTAAAATTGTAAAAGATTACATTGTAAAAAAACTTGATTAGAAAGAGATAAAATGAATAAGCTCAATTATCGCGTTGTAATCTTTTTACTTGCTTTTGCATTTGGAGTAATTTTTTCTATTCCTTCCTTAACGCAAAGTAATGAAGGCAAAAAGATTACTTTGGGATTAGATTTACAAGGTGGATTACATATGCTTCTTGGTGTAAAAACCAACGAAGCACTTAAATCTTATTTGAAATCGCTTCTCTCAACCGCCCAATATACGCTCGATAAAAAAGATATTGTAATTGATAAAGTTGAAATTAAAGATAAAAAAGCTACATTTGAAGTAGTTGATAGTGATGATGTGCAAAATGCTCTCAAAATTTTACGAGAGACCTTTAAAAATGATGTTAAAATTAGTGCAAAGGGTAATATTGTTACTTTAACTTTACCTCCAAAAAAAGAGCAAGCTATTATTCAAAAAGCTATAAATCAAGCGGTGGAGACCATTCGAAATAGGCTCAATCAATATGGCTTAGCGCAACCAACCGTAGCAAAGCAAGGAAAAGATAAAATTTTAGTTGAGATTCCAGGCGTAAAATCGCAAAAAGAGATTGAAAGATTAAAAAGACTTATTTCAAAACAAGCGCATTTAGTGCAAATGCCAGTTGATGAAGAAAGAGCCAATAGGGTCTATCAAATGACGCCCCAAGAGGCAAAAAAATATGGAGATATTATTTTAGAAGATGTGAAAAATCCAAAAATTAAATATCTTTTAAAAAATATTCCAATTTTAGATGGCTCAATGATAACTGATGCAAAAGCAAGGTTTGATAGAAATGGGCAGCCAATCATTACTTTTACTCTAAATGGCGAAGGTGCTAAAATTTTTGCAGATTTTACCGAAAAAGCCTATAAAACAAGAGCGCGCCTTGCAATTGTTTTGGATAACAAAGTCTACTCAGCTCCTCATATTAATGAGCGAATTGGTGGAGGACGCGGAGAAATTAGTGGTGGCTTTACAATAGAAGAAGCAAGAGATATTGCAATTGCTCTAAGATCTGGCGCGCTTTTAGCCCCTGTTTATACAATGAGTGAGCGAAGCATTGGGCCAAGTCTTGGGAAAGATTCTATTCATCAAAGTTCAATTGCTCTTGTGCTTGGCTTTGTTTTAGTCGTTGCTTTTATGGCAATTTATTATGGTATTGCAGGAATTATTGCAGATATTGCACTTTTGGCAAACCTTTTTTTAATTGTGGCAATAATGGCGCTTTTTGGTGCAACATTGACGCTTCCTGGAATGGCTGGTATAGTGCTAACTGTTGGGATGGCAGTTGATGCAAACGTTATTATTAATGAGCGAATTAGAGAGCTTCTAAGAGAGGGTGTTTCTATTCCTAAAGCTATAGAGCAAGGCTATGAAAATGCTTTTAGCGCTATTTGGGATGCAAACGTAACAACACTAATTGCATCTACTTTACTCTTTTTTTATGGAACAGGACCAATTAAAGGTTTTGCAGTAACAATGACTATTGGTATTTTAGCCTCAATGCTTACTGCAATTTTAGGAACGCATGGAATTTATCAAATGCTTTTACCAAAGATTAAAAAAGAAAATCTCAATCTTTGGTTCGGTATTAAAGGAGCTTAAAGATGGAATTTTTTAAATATAAAAAACCAATTGCCCTTATGGCAAAGGCAAAATATTTTGCCACTCTCTCCCTTATTTTAGTATTAAGTTCTTGGGTAATAATTGCTATAAAGGGCTTTAATTATGGAATTGATTTTGCTGGAGGAACTGTTATTCAAATAAAATATGACAAAAAGGCTCCTTTAAAAGAGATTCGAAGTAAGCTTTCTCATACAAAAAAATTTAAAGATGCAATTGTTACTAATTTTGGAAGTGATAAAGAAATTATTATTCGAACTAATACCTCATCTAAAGAGGTTACAAAAGATTTAAGCCAAGAGGTTAAAAAGATTTTAAGTGATACTGGCAATTTTGAAATTCGCCGTGTTGATATGATTGGACCACAAATTGGAAGCGAATTAAGAGAAAAAGGAATAAAAGCAACAATTTATGCAATTATTGGAATTTTGCTTTATGTCTCATTTCGATTTGAGTGGCGTTTTGCTTTAGCTTCAGTCATTGCCCTTATTCATGATGTTTCAATTGCACTTGGAGCTATTGCTTTGCTCAAAATTCCATTTAATTTAGACATTTTGGCTGCCATCTTAACCATTTTAGGATATTCACTTAACGATACAATCATTGTATTTGATAGAATTAGAGAGAGTTTAGTTAAATTAAAAAAGGTTAATTTATTTGATTTAATCGATGAATCGGTTACAAGAACACTCTCAAGAACCGTTTTAACATCACTTACAACCTTTTTTGTTGTTTTAGTGCTCTATTTATTTGGTGGTGAGATTCTAAAAGGCTTTAGCTTTACTTTACTAGTTGGTATTATTGTGGGAACTTATTCATCAATTTTTGTTGCATCACCAATACTCAAGTGGCTTGGATTTGATGTAAAAAAATATAAAGATGCTTTAGCTGAGAAGAAAAGAAGAGAGCTTGAAAAAGAAAAACTAAGAAGCCAATTTGAACAAGGTGTAGTGTAAAAAATGAAACTTTTACGCATTGGAGCGCTTCTTGCGCTTTTACAAAGTTTTTTATTTGCTTTTTTACCTCAAGCAATTGAGGATATTTTATATAAAAACAAAGCCAATCCAAGCCATCTTGCTATTTTAATTATTAATAAAAATGATGGTACTCTCTTAGCAAGCCACAATATTTATAAACCTTTTAGCCCAGCCTCCGTTGCTAAAGTTGCAACCTGTTATAGTGCACTCTTAACACTTGGTAAAGATTTTCGCTGGCCCACACAAGTTTTATATGATGGGAAAGTTAGAAGAGGTGTCCTTGAAGGAGATTTAATTATTAAAGCTTATGGCGATCCAACTCTAACAAGCTATAATGTTCGAATGTTTGCAAAGCGACTTGCAGGCTATGGTATTAGAAAAATTACAGGGGATTTAATTATCGATAGAAGCTTTTTTGCCGTGCAAGATAAAATCAGCTCTGGTTTTGATAAGAATTTTGCAAGTGAATATAACGCGATGCCAGATGCACTGATGCTTAATGACCATTTAAATGTAATCAAAGTTGTTCCAAAAGCAAACTCTATTGCTGTTTATAATGGTGGGGATAAGAGCTTTCGTCTAATAAACCATATTAAAGCTACTCATGGAGCATGCCGCGGCAAAAATGCATGGCCAAGAGTGCGATTTTTTAAAGAGCAAGGTTCAGTTGCAGTGGAGCTCTCTGGCACTTTTTCTACAAAATGTCGCCCCTTTGCCATAAAAAAAGTGCTTTCCAAGCCTTATATGAGTTTTTACTACATTTTTAAAAATGCACTTAATAAAGAAGGAATCGATTTTAATGGAGTACTAAAACTTCAAAAAACACCTCCTAATGCAAAGCTATTTTTTACTCACTATTCACGCCCTCTTCTTCAAATTATTGCCAAAACTATGAAAAAGAGTAACAATCTTTATGCAAGACATATCTTTTTAATGCTTGGAGCAAAACTTTATGGACCACCAGCAACGCTTGCAAAATCTCAAAGAGCAATCAAAGAGATTTTAGGAAGTCGGAGTTTAATTGATTATGATGATATTATTATTAATGGCTCAGGACTTTCAAGAAAATCGCGCCTTAAAGCAATAAGTGTGCAAAAAATATTAGATGATGCATATAGAAATTTTGGCAATGAATGGCTTAATGCCCTATCAATTGCAGGCGTTGATGGCACACTTAAAAAGCGTTTTCGCTATTCAATTGTTAAAAGACATGCCTTTATGAAAACAGGAACCCTCAAAAGAGCAAAAAATATTGCAGGCTTTGTCAAAGGGCGTAGTGGCAATTTATATACCACAGTTATTTTTTATAATGGAGCCAAAATTTGGGTGGGAAAAACTATTCAAGATAAAATTATCACTTGGCTTGTAAAAACAAAATAAAGGAAAAAGATGCAGTTTCAAAAGTATCCTTTTGAAAAGTTAAATGAACTTTTAGCTGGAATCACACCAAATAAAAAGTATGAAGCAATTAGCTTAACAATAGGTGAGCCACAATTTAAGACTCCAAAATTTATTCTTGATGCAATTATTTCAAATGCTGAGCTTTTTAACAAATATCCCAAAAGTGCAGGTGAAGATTTTTTAAAAGAAGCACAAATTGGATATTTAAAAAGAAACTTTAATATAGAGCTTGAAAAAAATCAAATAATTCCAACTTTTGGAACAAGAGAAGTACTTTTTAATTTTCCCCAATTTTTTTTGCATGATAAAGCATCTGCTAAGATGGCTTTTGTCAATCCTTTTTATCAAATTTATGAAGGTGCGGCAATTGCCAGTAGAGCAAAAGTGCTTTATTTAAATTTAGAAAAAGAAAATGGCTATAAGCCCATCTTAGATAAAGAAAAACTAAAAGAAATTGATTTAGTTATTTTAAATACTCCAAGCAATCCAACAGCCAGTGTAATGAGTTTAGATGAACTAAAAAAGTGGGTTGAAGCTGCGCTTGAACTTGATTTTGTTTTGCTTAATGATGAATGTTATATTGATTTATATATGCAAGAAAAAATCCCTTCGCTTTTAAATGCGGCAATTGAAGTTGGAAATAGTGAATTTAAAAATATTTTAGTGCTCAATTCCATCTCAAAACGCTCTAGCGCTCCAGGAATTCGAAGCGGTTTTATTGCAGGAGACAGCAAAATTTTAAAAGATTATATGCGCTATCGAACCTATGTTGGATGTGCAATACCTTTACCTTTGCAATATGGTGCTGCTGCTGCGTGGGAGGATGATGAAGCGCCAAAGTTTTTTAGAGAGCAATATAAGAAAAATTTTGAAATTGCTAAAGAGGTTTTAGGTGTTGCAATGCCAAAAGCTACTTTTTATATTTGGCTTGAGGTTGAAGATGCGCTAACAAAAGCAAAAGAGCTCTATCAAGAATATAATATCAAAGTTTTGCCAGGTGAGTTTTTAGGAAGAGAAGGAGCAGGCAAAAACTTTTGGCGCTTAGCTTTGGTTTATGAACCAATCAAAACTAAAGAGGCTTTAGAGCGAATTAAAGAGTTTCTTTCATAATTTATCTAAACTCTTTTGCTCTTTTTCAAGCTCTTTTAATTGGCGCTTTTTGATTGATTCCCAGATTTTTTCATCTTCATCTTTTTTGCCAAGTAGCGGTAAAATGCGCTCACTATATTTTTTTACTGCCCGATTTAAGATTGCTTCATGGCTTCGTACTAAATTTTGAGAATGCAACCCTTCTACAAGCATCATCCAGCCCCACAAAATATCGCATAATTCATCTTCAAGTTTTGGTAAATTTGCTTCTTTTATCTCTTTTTTTACTTCATCAACCTCTTTTTTAATAGCTTCTAAAAGCCAATTATTATCTAAATATTTTGGAGTGCCTCTTTTGATATCTTTTTGGCGGTTAATTTTTGCAAGTTTAATAAGATTTTTGCAGTGCTTCATCTCCTCCCCCTTTGTTTATCTTAAGAGCTTTTGATTCTACTTTTACTTATTTTTTTCCATTTATCTACAATATCATCATGAGCCCACTTTTTTAGTGTTGCTTCAATTACTTCGTTAGAAAGTGAAGGTGTCTCATACATTCCTTTTAAAACTCTTTGCCGTTGAGCTTCATAAAGCATTATAGCAGCGGCAACTGAAACATTTAAACTTTGGCTCATTCCATACATTGGAATTTTTACCTTTTTTGTTGCATACTTTTTTGTAATTTCACTTACTCCCTCAACTTCATTGCCAAGCACAATAAGTGTTGGTTTTGTGTAATCAACCTCTCTAAAATCGATTGTATCATCATCTAAAATTGTTGCAACGATTTCAAAGCCATCATTTAGCTTTTTTTTATAAAAGCTTTTTATATCTTCAATATATTCATGAAATATCCATTTATGGGCTCCTTGAGTTATTTCATTGCTTAGGCGCGCTTTTTTTTGATGGCGGTAATAGAGTTTTCCAATATTTATTGCATCACACGTTCTAACAATTGCGGCTAAATTGTGTTCAGAATAGACATAATCCATAAAAAGTTCTAATGTAGCTTGGCGCGTCAAAAGAATTTGGCGCATTTTCTCAAGGCGCCTTTTGCTTACAAGATACATTACTCTTGAATATCCTCAAAAACTTTACCGCTTTTTAAATCTTGCAAAAACTCTTCAATATTGTAGCGAAGGCGATATTGCGGAGTCATAATATGAATTAAAATATCTTCTAAATCAACCACAATCCAATCATCGCTTTCATCATAACCCAAAATCTTTTCGCCAAGCTTTTTTTTGTTATCTTTGATATGCTCAAAAAGAGCGTTTGTGTGTTTGCCTCCAAGCGAACTAACTAAAATAACTGCTTTTGCAATATAATCTTCGTTGCTTAAATCAAAAACTTCAATCTCTTCAGCTTTTTTTTCATCAAGTAGTTTTACTAAATTATCAACGCGCACTTTTAAGTTTGTATCCATCTATCACCTTTTGTTTGATTTTTTTATCAAGAAATTGCAATTTTTTGCCGGCTCTAATTTCACTTGAGCTTACATCAATATGAAGATTTAATACAATGCATCGTTGCAAAATTTTGCAATTTAGCTTCTCTTTTGGGCGTTTGGCAACAATCCATGTAATTGTACTATTTAATCGTTTAAAATTTTTCCATTTTTGAATAGTTTTTAAATTATCAGCTCCAATAATTAAATATTTGATGTTAAATTGCTTACGAAGTCTTCTTAGTGTATCAATCGTATAACTTGGATGTTTTTTTTTACTCTCTATTTGAGAAATATAAACTGCTTTGTTGCGAAAAATCTTTTTTAAAAGCAAATAGCGCTTTTTAGGCGAAAGTGCAAAAGATTTTTTAAAAGGATTTAGAAAAGTTGGAACTAAAATAACACCATCAACCAGTTTGCTTGCTAAAACTTTTTTTACAATTTCTTGATGAGCCAAATGAGGAGGATCAAAACTTCCGCCAAAGAGTGCATAAACTTTTTTACCCAATTTAAGCCTTTTTTTCTTTTAATTGTACCATTAAAATAGCTTTTAACTTCCTTTTTAGTACAATTTAAAGAAATTTTTAAGGGTTAGGAGAATTTATGAAGACTATTAAAGATTTAAATATTGATGGCAAGAGTGTATTTATTCGCTGTGATTTTAATGTACCAAAGGATGAATTTGGCAATATTACAGATGATAGAAGGATTAGAGAAGCGCTCCCTACCATTCGATATTGTCTTGATAGAGGATGTAAAGTTGTTTTAGCATCTCACTTTGAGCGTCCAAAACCAGGAGTTTACACACCTGAACACTCACTTGAAGCTGTTGCAAAACGCCTTGATACGTTGCTTAAGATTAAAAACAATCTCTATTTTGATGATTCAAAAGAAGGGGCTGTAATTACCAAAAGAGCCAAAGAGCTTTTTGCTCAAATGAAAGAAGGAGATGTATTATTACTTGAGAATTTACGCTTTGATGCGGGTGAGACAAACAATGATATAGAATTTGCCAAAAAGCTTAGCCAATTTGGGGAAATTTATATTAATGATGCCTTTGGAGCATGCCACAGAAAACATGCTTCAATTTATGCAATGGCGCTTTTGTATGACAAAGAGCATAAAAGTGCTGGCTTTTTATTAGCAAAAGAGGTGAACTTTTTTGATAAAGTGTTGCAAAATCCGGTTCGTCCATTTGTTGCAATTGTTGGCGGTTCAAAAGTTTCTGGAAAATTGCAAGCACTTTATAAGCTCTTAGATAATGTCGATAAGCTTATTATTGGTGGGGGAATGGCTTTTACCTTTTTAAAAGCGCAAGGCTTTGAAGTAGGCAATTCTTTAGTTGAAGATGAGCTTATTGATGAAGCATTGCTTGTTTTAGAAAAAGCAAAAGAGAAAAAAGTAAAGCTTTATTTACCAGTTGATGTGGTTGCAGCTGATAAATTTGATGCCCAAGCTATGATTAAATATCTTCCATATCAAGAGATTCCAAAAGGATGGATGGGCTTAGATATTGGACCAGCTACAACTCGCCTCTTTCGTGAAGTGCTCAATGATGCCCAAACAATTGTTTGGAATGGTCCAATGGGTGTGTATGAGATTGAAAAATTTGCAAAAGGCTCAGTTAAAATGTCGCACTATGTTGCAGAAACACATGCAACAACAATTGTTGGCGGAGGCGATACGGCTGATGTTGTAGCAAGAGCAGGAGATATTGAAGAGATGACATTTGTAAGTACTGGTGGTGGAGCAAGTTTGAAACTGCTTGAAGGGCAAGAGTTACCAGGAATTATTGCATTACAAAAGGAATAAAAATGATTTTTGCAGCAAACTTTAAAACCTATCACACCCGATATAGCACCAAAGTTTATATGGAAGAGCTTAATAACTATTTAGAAGGCATTCGCTGTGAGCCAATTTATCTTTTTCCACCAGCTACTGCTTTGCAAGAAGGCTTTGGCAAAGTGGTTGTTGGAGCGCAAAATGCCTATCCTATTGAAAATGGAGCAGTAACAGGTGAAATTGGGCTTATGCAACTTAATGAATTTAATATTAAAACTATTTTAATTGGACATAGTGAGCGAAGAACACTTTTAAAAGAAAATCAAGAATTTATTGCTAAAAAATTTAACTTTTTTAAAGAGCATGGCTTTAAGATTATCTATTGCATTGGAGAGCCACTTGAGGTGAGAGAGCAAGGATTAGAGAAGCTTTTTGAATATCTTTTTAGCCAATTTGAAGGAATTGATGTTTGTTACGAAAATTTAATCGTTGCTTATGAGCCAATTTGGGCAATTGGAACAGGAGTTAGTGCCAAAGTTGAAGATATTAAGCAAGTTCATGATGGGCTTAAAAAAGAATTTAATGTGCCGCTTTTGTATGGTGGAAGTGTAAAAGTAGAAAACATTGAAGCAATTAGTGCAATTGATTCGGTTGATGGAGTGTTGGTTGGAAGCGCTTCGCTTGAAGCCAAAAACTTTGCTACACTTATTAAAAAGGGGCTTGGTGTTTAAATTTTTACTCAAAAAGCTTGCCTATTTAGTTGGTATGCTTTTTTTAATCTCACTAATTTCATTTTTTGCAATTCATGCTGCGCCAAATAGCTTTTTTAGTGCTGGCGCACTCAATCCTAATATGACTCCTGAGGCTATTGCTCATTTGAAATCTGTTTATGGTTTAGATAAGCCTTTGCTTGAACAATATTTTGCTTGGCTTAAGGCAATGCTTCATCTTGATTTTGGCATCTCCTTTGCAAGCGGAGAGAAGGTGATTGATGAGATAAAAGATCGCATAGGTATTACACTTGCTATGAATTTTATTGCAATGACAATTACTTTTTTATTGGCTTTTCATTTTGGGATAAAAAGTGCGCTAAAGGACGGAGCGTATGAGAAAATTGTTAAACAAATCTCTTTAATTAGTTATGCTACACCTTCATTTTATTTGGCTTTAATTTTAATTTTCCTTTTTGGCTTTAAATTAAATCTTTTTCCAATTACCGGACTTGAGAGTGGAAACTATCAAGGTTTTAGACGCTATTTGGATATGGCATATCATCTTGTTTTGCCAATTAGTGTGATTGTTTTTGTCTCTTTTGGCTCACTAACCCTTTATGTTCGCTCTTTAACAATTGATATACTAAAAAGCGATTATATCTTTTTTGCCAAAGCAAGGGGGCTTAGCCAAAAACAGATTGTAAAATATTACATTTATCCAAATTTAATGCCATTTATTGTAACAATTTTGGGATTATCACTACCAGGCTTACTTGGTGGGAGCGTTATTTTAGAGCAAATTTTTTCAATTAATGGTATGGGGCAACTCTTTTTTCAAGCTGCAATGAGTAGAGACTATCCTGTTATTATGGGACTTTTAATTATTGGAGCTTTTTTAACACTGCTTGGAAACTTAATAGCTGATATTATATTAGAAAAAATCGATCCACATCGTAAGAAAAAGTAGTTTTTCTTTCAAACAACCATACTTTTGTATTTTTCTTACGAAATTATGCTACACTTTTAAAAAAACAAAAGGGATGCAATGAAAAAGCTTGCAATGACTATTCTTGCTGGAGCACTACTTCTTAGTGGATGTGGAAAGAAAAATGATATCAAAGCAAAGAAAAAGCAATTTGAAGCAATTTTAGAAAAGCTTCAAAAAAATGGAATTGATATTAATAAAAGTAAAAGCAATAATGAATATCTTATAACTATTAAGGATGCAAATAAAAGTGCTGAGGCTTTAATGCATTTTTTTGGAGAGTATGATATAACAAATGAAAATCGAAATCAACTTGCTAAAGTTTTACATAAAATTAAATATCTAAAAGCTCAAGTTCATTGGCAAAAGTATGCCAATAATGAGCCAAAAAGTGTTTTTGTTTATTTTCCTGGCAAAGGAGATGAAAAAGAGCCTCTTAAAACACTTTTAAAAGAAAGAACTTTTGGAGCCTATTTAACCTATAAAAACGAAACGCTAAAAGAGATTGATTTTAAAGATATTAACAAAACAATTCATGATAACAACAATACTCTTGCTTTACTTTTAAAAAATGCAAAAATTATTATTAATAAAACTCCAAGTAGTAAAGATCCTTCATCTATGATGCATATAAGCCTTCCTACGCTTCAAATTAATGGTAACATTCTTAGTAAAAAAACGTATCAAAAAAATAAAGTTCATTTAGTTATAAAGAATTTTTCATGCGATAGCAATAAACCAATTGAGTATTTAGGCAAATTTGAGTGCTCTTTGCCAACATTTTTTGCAAGTGTGCAAAATAAGCAAGATGATATTACTATAAAATTACAAAATATAAATCTCATCTCAAACAGCATGGCAAAAAATAAAAAAGTCTCAAGCTCTGGGGATTTAGAAATTGGAAATTTTACTTTTAATAATAAAAATAAAAAAGCGCCAATTGATGTAAATATAAGTAAGGTTGCTTTTAAGATGGATATGCTAAATCTTAATGAAGAAAAGATAAAACAATTTTATCAGTTAGCAAAAAATCCCCCAAAAGATGAAGAAAAAATATTACAAAAATTAAGTAAATTTGTTAAAGTTCTCTTTAGCAATGGTGTTACAATCAATTATTTGGTAAAAATAGCAAAGATAAAATTGCATGCTGGCAAAGGAGTAAAAGAAGCAGACTTTCTTTTAAAAGATTTGAGTGAAAGTGGCAATGCACTTTTTAGAAAAACAATTGATGCAAAAGATGAACTTAAAATTTTGGCTTTAAAAGCAAAGGTGGGGAGTGAAAAAATTTTTGAAACTCAAAATATAGAGATAAATTCAAGCGTAAAAGATTTGTATAATTTTGTGCCAGAGTTTTTAGAACTTGCCTTTAAAAATGCCAATAAACCTTATAATGCCAAATTAAGCAAAGAAGAAGAAAGAGCCTTTGATAAAATGGCTCAAGAAGTAGTTAACAATGGCTTTGAGTTAAGTTATTCGCCAATTGCATTTGGCTTATTTGAAGTTCCAAAAAAAGATCTTTTTTTACACAATTTTAAACTTGATTTTGCCCTTACGTTAAAGCAAAATGATTATGTCTTTCAAAAGAGTGTTCCTCCCCTTTTACTTTTGGCTTATTTAAAATCTGATGGCAAATTAGTTTTACCTAAAAAAGATTTTGAAAAAATAATTACAAAATTTCCTCCACGATTTGCAGCACTTGCTATGATGTATGCAAAAATGGAAGGAGATAATATTGTTTATAAGATGGAGTTTAAGCAAGGAAACTTATATATTAATGGCTCTTTAATAAAATAAGAGCCTATTTTTTAAAGAGGCTCTCAAGTGCTGAAAGATCAGTTGTTTTTTGTTTACTTTGAGGCTCTTTTTGAGCACTCTCAAGTGAACCTTCAACTTCATTTAATTTAATTTCATATTTTGTAAGCATAGAGGCAAGTCGGATATTAACTCCGTTTTTTCCAATTGCTTTGGCTTTTTGATCGCTTGTAATTGTCACAATTGCTTTATTGTTTTCTTTATCAATCTTTACATTTTTTACAATTGCAGGAGCCAAAGCTCTTGTAATATAAAGTTCTGGAATTGGAGAGTATTCGATGCAGTCGATGTTTTCTCCATTTAACTCTTTGCTTACTGCATTAATTCTTACACCTTTTTGTCCAACAGTTGCTCCAACTGGATCAATATTTGCTCTATCAGTTCTTAGAGCAACTTTGGCTCTATCTCCTGGAATTCTTGCACTTGCTACAATTTCTACTAAACCATCTTGAATTTCAGGCACTTCTTGTTTGATAAGCTCTTCTAAAAATTTTGGCGAAGTGCGGCTTAACTCTAAAAACATTCCATATTTTTTATCAACTTTTACATAGCGAAGCAATGCTTTCATTGTATCGCCAACTTTAAAACTTTCACCTTTAATTCTATTTCTCTTTTCTAAAATCCCTTTTAATTCCCCAATTTCAACATAGGTATTTTCATCTTCATCAATTCTTGTAACAACACCATAAATAATAGTTCCAACTTTTTTGCGATAACTCTCAAATAAACTTTGTTCAACTTTTCGCTGCAAATGATACTCTAACTCTTTATAAAGGTTAGCTGCCCCCGTTCTTCCATAATCTTCTAAAATAAACTCATCTTTAATTTCGTCTCCAACTTCAACTTCTTGACCATACTCTTCTTGTGCTTTCGATAGGCTAATATAGCGTTCACTTTGCTCAATTGCTCTTACATCATCATCTTCAACTACTTTAATAACGCGATAGATATGGAAACTATCTTTTTTTTCATCTTCTACAGTTTCAAAATAGGCATCTTGCCCTTCAAGCCGCTTTGCAGTATTTATGATTGCTTTTATAAAGGCTTCTTTTGCATCTGTTATAGCAATACCTTTATCTTGTGCAATAGCTTCAATAAAAGAACTAATTTTTTCCATCGATTTTACCTTTGAAAAGTTTGAGTTTTTGGGGATTTATTTAAGGGAAAGTGCTTTTTGCACCCTTAAATTTTTGAAGTAAATAATTATAGCTAATAAATCCTTTATGTAAAATAAAATATAATTTGAAAAAATTTTAAAGGATGCTTATGGAGCTAAAAATTGCACGTGCTTCACTTGAGGCAAAACCAACAACGATAACTTTAGAAAAAATCGAAAAAGATTTAGATAAACAGCGCTTTTACTATTTTGATAGAGAAAATGAGCACAAAGATCTTTTGGCATTACAAGAGTATTTTGAGGAAAAAGGCTTTAGTGTGCATCTAAGAGAAGTGCGCTATGGGCTTGGCGATTTAGACTATATCTATGAGTTTCATATAGTATAATGAAAAAGTTATATATACAAACACTTGGCTGTGCAATGAATGTTCGCGATAGCGAACACATCATTGCAGAACTTGGCCAAAAAGAAGATTACCAATTAACGCAAGATATTAACGAGGCTGATTTAATTATTATTAACACTTGTTCCGTGCGTGAAAAGCCGGTTTCTAAGCTTTTTTCTGAACTTGGAAGCTTTAAACTCAAAAAAAAGCCAGGCGCTAAAATTGGTGTTGCAGGATGCACAGCAAGCCATTTGGGTAAGGAGATAATTAAAAGAGCTCCATATGTAGATTTTGTTTTAGGTGCAAGAAATGTTTCTAAAATTACGCAAGTAGTTCATAAAAAGCATGCTGTTGAAATTGATACTAACTATGATGAGAGCACCTATGTTTTTGGAGATTATCGCTCAAATCCATATAAAGCCTATATTAATATCTCAATTGGATGTGACAAAAAATGCACCTTTTGTATTGTACCAGTAACAAGAGGCGAAGAGATCTCCATTCCATCGCGCCTTATTATTCAAGAGGTTAAAAAAGCAGTTGAGTCTGGAGCAAAAGAGGTAACACTGCTTGGGCAAAATGTAAATAATTATGGCAGACGCTTTAGCGCTCAAGAAGAGGGGGCTAAAAATTTTACTGAGTTACTTCAAGAAGTATCAAAAGTCAAAGGGCTTGAGCGTATTCGCTTTACTTCGCCACATCCTTTGCATATGGATGATGAGTTTTTGCATGAATTTGCTACCAATTCTAAAATTTGTAAGCAAATTCATGTGCCGCTTCAAAGTGGTTCAACAAGAATTTTAAAAGAGATGAAGCGAGGCTATTCTAAAGAGTGGTTTTTAAATAGATGCGAAAAAATAAGAGCTTTAGTGCCAGATGTTGCAATATCAACAGATATTATTGTTGGCTTTCCTGGTGAGAGTGAAGAGGACTTTTTAGAGACAATGGATGTTGTAGAGAAAGTGCGCTTTGATACAATATTTTCATTTAAATATTCACCGCGCCCTCACACCCCAGCAGCTTCATATGCAAATCAAGTGCCAAGTGAAGTAGCAAGCAAAAGACTTCAAATTTTGCAAGAGCGCCATAAGCAAATTCAATTAGAACAGATGCAAAAACAAGTTGGCAAAGTTGTAAAGGTCTATTTTGAAGAGTTAAAAAGTGGAGGCCAAGTTGCAGGAAGAGCTGATGATGGAAGGCTTGTATATGCTAAAGGAAGTGAAGAGCTTTTAGGAAAAATTGTAGATGTAAAAGTAACAAAAGCTTATCTTACAAAGCTTGAAGGGGAAGTGGTTTAATTGGATATTAAAGTTTTAAGCAAAGAGTATTTGCACTATTTAGAGCATATTCGAGGCTATAGCAAAACAACGATAAAAACCTATGCAAATAGTCTCAAGCTTGTTTTAGAAGAAGCTCATTTAGAAAAAGAAGGCAACTCTTGGCGCCTTGATATAATGTCTTATCGTATCAAAAATACTTCACTTCATAAACGAACCATCTATGCACGCATTAGTTGCATAAAAAATTTTGTCTCTTATTTAAATGAAATAAAAGGGCTTAGTGTTAAGCTTTTTGGTGATGAGCAAGTAAAACTCCCTAAAACTTTGCCAAAACCGCTTGAGTTTGAGCATATCAAACAAGTACTTGATGCTTCTAATGAACAAACAAGACTTATTATTTTGCTGTTTTATACACTGGGGCTTAGAATTAGTGAACTTAGCAATTTAGAGCTTAGCAAAATAAGCAATGGTTGGGTAAGAGTAATAGGAAAAGGAAATAAAGAGCGCATTATTGCTCTTTTGCCAGAAATTGAACAAGAAATAAATGCATATATTGCAAAAAAAAGTCCAAAAAAATATCTATTTGAAAAAGCAGGTAAAAAGTTAGAGCCTCATCATATTCGCTATAAAATGCAAAAAGCCTTCAAAGCCTTTGGGATTAAAGCAACACCCCATCAACTTCGCCACTCTTTTGCCTCGCATTTGCTTGGCAATGGTGCCTCAATTGCAAATGTTAGCAAACTTTTAGGACACGCTTCCATGGCTACAACGCAAATTTATACAAAGCTTAGCTCTTCAAATAAGCTTACAAACTATCTCAAAGCCCACCCCTTGGCTAAGTAGTTTGTGTAAAGTTTTCTATTTCTTATATTTATTTTACAAAAAATAGTAGCCATAAGTAAATAAGGCTAATTTATAAAGTTTATTTTGATGGATACTTTAACTATTATCGTTTGAGTATTGTTTTTTCTGTTTTAGTTTGACTATATTTAATGGTTTTGCCCTAATACTTTAGCTTGGGGAAGGGAGAAATAGCATTTAAACACCTTTATTTAATTTCTTCTAACCAAGAATCATAATCTGTTGCATGACTAAAAATGTAACTTAACATGAATAAAATTACAGTAATGATAGTTGCAATAATATTATTTGATACACTCGTTGCTATAACCCAAGAAATAATTATTAAACATATCATAAATATCCAAAAATATATTCTTTTTACTTGTGCTTCTTGTGTTTTTTCTTTTAATTTTTCTTTTAATGTTTTTGCATATATATCAATTTTGGATAAATCAGCTTTTGAGTATTTACCATTTAAACTTTTTTTGCCTATATTTGCAAGTTGTCCTTTAAAATTATGAATTGTAAAGTAATGGGTACCATAACCAGTTCCTGGTTCAGAACCAGTAGTTTTATAATATTCTAAATTTAATATACTATTTGCCCCAACCAATTTAGCTTTTTCTATAATTTCTTTTTTTGCTTCATCTGGAGATTTTCTTGAACTGCTATGAACTATCCAGTGAGATATAAAAACATTTTCCCAACCTTTAATGTAATTGCTTTTTGATGTATATATATTATCTGGAATATTATATTTAATATCAGAATCTGAATTTATTACAATTTTAGTAGCTTTATATCCTTTTGGCGTTGCTTTTTGTTCAAAAGTAACGAGTGCTCCATCACAAATTTTATGTTGATCTTTTTTATCAATATTAGATTTGTGAAAAAAATAATCTTTTTTATCATCTCCTTTTATAAATCCATAATTTTTATTGGGTAAATATGTTGTTATCACTCCTGTCAACTAATTACTCCTTAATTATATAAAAAAATTATATTTACTAATTATTATACATTCTCACACTTAATTTTAAGAGTATATAAAGGCTTACCATCTTTTTTTTATGTTAGCTTAATAGTATAATTGTTTTTATAAAATAAAATCTATATAGATTGTAAAACTCTAACTATAATCGTTATTGCTTTTTTTATTATTTTTACTAAGATTTATTTGATTAATATGTATGTATTATTGTACGCTATAAGGTAATTACAATTACTTATAAAGTAAAAGCATAAAATATTTTTAGGAACTTAGGAGTATAATGCTAAAAAAAAGGAACTTTATGTCAAAAGAGAGCAAAATTGCATTAATTCTTTTGATTATTGGTGGAGTTGGGCTTTTTTTTCTTTATTTGCAAAAACACTCTATAAAACCAATAGAGAATGTATCTAATAAAGATTCAAGCACAAAGCAAATTATTATTCCAGATGTTGGCAATGAATATGACAATATTGCTGAAGTAAGAGCTTATTTGAATGATTTAAAAAAGGCTTATGAAAAAGGGCTAAGTGTTTTGCCTTTAAGTGATGATGAGTTAGATAGTAATGGTAAAATTGCTCAAGAGGTGGTTTTAAAAAATAAAGAGTTTCTCTCAGATACCAAAGTAAATGGCAAAATTTTGCACAATGATATTATGAGAGTAGTTCCAGCCACTCCTTCGATGCTTGATAGCAAAAGTAAAGAGCCGTGCAAGAGAGATATTTGCTATGTGGTAGAAAAATATAATTTTGTGCTCAACTCTACTACAAGAGCAATTGTAGATGTTAGTAAAAGGCGTGTTTTATCAGTTAAGCGCTTTGATAATATGCAACCAGATATTAGTATGAGATTAACAAATATTGCCAAAGCAATTGCTCTGAAAAATCCAAAAGTTATTGCTTCTTTAGGGCATATTCCAACACCAAAAGAGCTCTCTATGCCAAATGTTCGAACCAATTTACAAGAATCTCCATGCGAGAATAAACACCATCTTTGCGTAGCACCAACTTTTCCAGATATCAAAAAACAAAGGGCACTTTGGGCAATTGTTGATTTAACAAAGTTAAAACTTACTGCAGCTAAATGGGCTGGACTTGGCAAAACCTATACTCCAGCTTGCATTGATGAAAGAGAGCTTGAAAATCGTTATATTTTCAAAAACTATTGCCAAAAAGATAATATTTTAAAACGTGATGGATGGGAGTTAACCTATCATTTAACAGGTTCTGATGGCTTAGAGATTCGCAATTTAAAATATAAAGGTAAAAAGATAGCAAAGTCGCTTAAAGTAGTAGATTGGCATGTAGCTTATAAAGGATATGGTGCAAATAATTTGGATCTTTCTACTCCAATTGAAGTAGAAGGCAGACGTGTTGAGGTAGTAAAGGGCGAAAATAATGAATATACCTTTGGGTATAATGATGCAATGGGGTGTCCAATGTTTTCAACTTCTGTTGTTTTAGCCTTTAATGGACCCCAAATTAAAGAGTTAAAAGAGAATAATAAAACAGTTGGTTTTAGCATAACCCAAGATTTTCGCAATCCAAAATGGCCAATGGCTTGTAATTATCGCTATCAAAATAGATTTTATTTTTACAAAGATGGCTCTTTTAGAGTTGTAGCTGTAAGTATGGGAAGAGGGTGTTCAAATAAAGCAATTTATCGGCCAGTGATGCGGCTTGATATCGATTTAGATGGAGGCGAAAACTTTGCGCTTTATCAAGATGGAAGTTGGAGAGAGTTTAATTTTGAGCAAAGCTATAAATCGACCTCAAAAGAAGCACTTTTTAGAGGAAAATATCTTTATAAAATTTCTAATAATGAAGGCAAAGGCTTTTATATAGAGCCAAATAGAGGACAATTTAAAGATAACAGCCGTGGAGATCACGAAAGAATTTATGTAAGTAAATTTAAAGAAGAGGAAGGAGATGAAGATTTATTAACGCTTGGGAGCTGTTGTAAGTTAAACGAAGATGGACCAGAGCGATTTATTCAAGATAAAGAGTTACTTG
Organism: Campylobacteraceae bacterium; assembly: GCA_027036015.1. GTDB lineage: Bacteria > Campylobacterota > Campylobacteria > Campylobacterales > Sulfurovaceae > JAADEQ01. The sequence goes on along the minus strand of JALVTH010000060.1, from coordinate 36,667 downwards.
AAAATAGCGATTTGGTGCTTTGGTATGTGCCAGTTATTCATAATGATGATAGAAAGGGGCATGAGTATTGCTGGGCTGATAGCACAATTGATGAATATGGCAATCCAAGCGTAAAAATTTGGCCATGTATTGTTGGACCAAAATTTGTGCCAATTAAAAAAGAGTAGTTTATAATAATTGACATCCATAAAATTTAAATTAATTATTGGCAGTGATTATTTTGTAGTCATTTGAGATAGCTTGAGTAATAATTATTCTATCAAAAGGATCTTTATGATGCAATGGAAGTTTTTCTAATAGTAAAGCACTTTTACTATCAAAACTTAATACCTCTATACCCATTTGATTTAAAAGTTCTAAAATATCGGCATCAAAATGTAAATTTCCTATCAATTTTAATCATTATTTCAACAATACTTATGGCGCTTAAATAGATATTATTGTTTAAATTTTCAAGTAACTGCATATGTCTTTTATTAATTTTTTCAGGCGTTCCAGCAAGCCACAAAAAATATGTGTATCGATTAAAATATCCATTTTAATTTCCATAAAAAAGTTCATTTATCTCTTTATTTTCTTCGTCAAAATTCTCAGGAATAGTGATTTTTCCTTTTAATTGTCCAAATTTTCTTTTTTTCTTTCTTCTTTATAAGGAATTAACATAGCAATTTTTTTGCGTTTTTTCCATATTCAATAATAAACTTCTCTCCTTGGTTTTGAACTTTTTCTAAAATTTCAGATAAATTTGCTTTAAATTTTCCAATTTGAATCGTTTGCATAGAAACTCCTTTTTTTCTATTATACATTTTTCTTGACAAGTCGTTAACTTATATCAAAGGATTTTCGTCTCTATGTACCTTCCAACATTCATTAAAAAATTTGCTCTCATTTTCTAAATACTCTTTTGGACATTGGTAAATTATATCTTTTGCCCACTCTTCTATTTTTTGAGCTATTGCTTTGCCAAAGCGCCCATATAAAGCCTTATCGTATTCTTTAGAAGTATAAGTTTTATTGCCCACAAAGGGTAAACCATTGAAGGCTTGGAGTTTAAATAAAGCAAAGGTTTTATTATCAATTTTTAAAGGGACTTGAGTTTTTAAAGCAGCTTTTTCTTTTTGCTTTTTTTTATGGATATTTTTAAAAATTGCATACTTAACAGCCTCAGCAATTGCAATAGCTTTTGCTAAATCTTTATCATATCCTAAACTTAGAGCTCTTTTATTTTGCAAAGCAGCCATTTTTGGAAAGCGATTAATAAGCATAAAATATCCTTTTTTGCAAATTTTTGAAAGATATTTCAAAAAATATTATATAATTAATAAGAAAAATTTAAAAGGGGTGAGAGATGAAAAAGTTTATTGTTTTCTTTACATTTTTGATGCTTTTTGTATTAAGCGGTTGTGGCGATTCTTCTGAAAAAAATGCTAAATTAATAGCAAATTATCCAGCTAATCTTTTAAAAGAGGAGTTATTAAAAGAAGGTAAAATTACTCCAAATCAAACGGTATATGGCATAAAAGTTTATGAACTAACTTATACGACTATTGATGAAGAGGGGAAAAAAGTAAAAGCAAGTGGAGTTGTGGTTATCCCAAGCGATCTTGGAATTGAGGATTCTTTGCAAAAGAGTTTTAATAAAATGATAAATGATGGCTTTGGCGTCGTTATAGATTGCCATGGAACCATTTTTAGTAATGATGAAGCTCCAAGCGTAGCCATTAAAAAAGCAATGAAGCCAGTAAATGAAGAAGTTATTTTTAGCGGATTAGATGGTTTTGTAACGCTTGAGCCAGACTATATTGGATATGGTATCTCAAAAGGCCATTATCATCCATATTTGTTAAAAAAATCTTCTGCAAAAGCTGTGGTAGATTTTACAAAAGCGGCATTGAGCTTTTTAAAACATAAAGGCATTAAAACGAATGGTTTAAATTATTTAACAGGATATTCGCAAGGAGGATATGTTGCACTTGCAGCCTTAAAAGAGTTTGAAAAAGAAAACTTTTTTATAAAAATGGCCACTCCAATGGCTGGACCTTATCTTTTAGATCCGATTGCTAAAGGTGTATTGTCTTTGTCTCAAATAAATCGTCCATCTTTTATTGCAGCGGTTGCGTATGCTTATTCCAAAGCAAAATCTAAAGATAAGCAAAATTATTTACAATTTGTAAAAGAATTAATTAACGAACCTTATGCTTCAAATTTAGATCAACTTTATGACAAAAATCATACGAGTAAACAAATTGATGATAAATTACCCAAAGAAGTAGATAAACTTTTTACACAAAATATCATTCATAATTATGAGGGCTCTTGGTTTCAACTTATGCTTAAAGAAAATAGCGTCGTAGATTTTGCTCCTCAAACAAAAGTGAAATTAGTTCATTGTAAAGGGGATGATGTTGTGCCATATCAAATATCTCAAGCTGCTTTGAATGCTTTTTATAGTTTAGGTGCAAAAAGTGTAGAATTGATCCCTTTAGAAGAAACACTTAATATTCCAAAAAAATTAACGCATGTAGAGTGTGCTCCATATGCTTATTGGTATGCAGGAGAGCTTTTTATTAAAGATAGAATATTTACAAAAGGATTTTAAATGAAAAGCTTTGTTACTCTTTTTTTCTTGATAATTTTTGCTTTAGCTTGCCCACTGCTTCCAAATGCTTTGACAATTTATTTTAATAAAAAAACAATTGCAGTTGATTTTAAAAGATTGGAAAAATTGGCCCAAGAAGAGGGGTTACAAGTAGAATATGAAGATGGGAAAATTCCTTATCTTCGTTTTAAAAAAGGAGATTTTGCATTTACGCGCAAAGGAAAAGCCATTATAATTCCTGCTAAAAAAGTCAAAAATATATTAAACAAAGCCTTTGAAAAAAATATTTTAATAATGCCTAAAAAAGATTTTGATGAGATTTTATTAAATGTAGCTCCTGCAAGAGAGATTTTTTATCTTCCAAAGGGATGTAAAATAGATGAAGCAACTCGTTGTCAATTAATTTTTGCTAAAAAATATATGTGCGAGGTAGTAGAAAATAATGGAAGTTTGATTTTACAAAAAAGTAAAGTTCTTTTTAACCATTGGTATGGTGTTTCTAATTCTAATAGAGTATCTTTTATAAAAAATTGTCCAAAAATAAAAGTTTTACGATAGATTGAAACTTAAGTAGCAAAACTTTTTTGCATTTTGCCCTATACTTTGAAAAAAGGAGGACAAAATGTGGAACTATTCTTTAGTCGATCTGAATGCTGATATTATAGAGTCTTTTAAAAAAGCGGCAAAAGTTACAGGAATTATTTTTATTGTTTTAGGGTTAATTGGAATTATTTATCCAGTTTTTATGAGTGAGACTGCGTTGGCTTTTTTAGCTTTTAGCATGCTTTTTTTAGGGCTTATTTCGGCTTTTTTTACATATAAAATTAATCCAAGTGATTGGAGTGGATGGCTTAAAAGCTTTATTTTAATTGTCATGCCCCTTTTAATGCTTTATTATCCAAAAAGTGCAATTGCTGTAATTGGGCTTTTGTTTGCAATCTATTTTTTAATGGATGCTTTTGCTTCTTTTATGATTGCTTTTGAGTTAAAGCCGCTTACTGGTTGGGGTTGGTGGTTTTTTAATGGTTTAACGTCGTTTGTTTTAGCGTTGCTTTTTATTGTAGGGTGGCCATTTAGCTCCGTTTTTATGGTTGGGCTTTTTATTGGAGTGAGTTTGCTTTTTGATGGAATTGCCTTACTTGCTGGAGTAAAACTAATTGATAAAAGGGTATAATGCTAAGAAAGAAAGTAGTGCATGAAAGTTATACTCTTTTTGCTTTTACTTGTTCACGCAGCTTTAGCAAAGATAACGATTGATATAGAAAAAAACGATACGCTAATGCTTAGCACTTTAAAAGTGCTGCAAGAGAAAAAAGTTATCTTTAAAGATACAAAGTCTCAATTTTACGAAGTTTTTGAAGGCGATATTAATAAAGATGGTATAAAAGAAAAGGTTTTACTTGGATGGAGTGGAGGTGCGCACTGTTGTTTTAAGCTTTATATTATTAATTTTAAAAAGAAAAATCCAAGTGTGAGTGCGATTTTTTTAAATAATGCATATGAAATTAGCTTTAAAGATTTAGATAATGATGGCATAAAAGAGTGGATTTTTTATGATGATTCCTATTCTTACTTTTTAAGCTCTTTTGTCAATTCTCCTTGGATAAAGATTGTAGCTTCTTATAAAAATGAAAAGCTTATTTTGCGTCCCAAACTAATTGGTATGGTTAATAAGAATAAGACTCCTTTAAAAAAAGTATCTATAAAACTTGATAAAAATGGTTTTTTAACAGTAAGTGATGAAGAGAAACTTGCTCCTATTGTGGAGAGTTTTTTATTCTATTTTTATAGTGGTCATTTAAAAAAAGCGATTAATGTTCTTAAACAAAATATTCTTTTTGAAAACAGAGGAGTTAAACTACTTTTTTTGCAAGAATTAACTCAAAGCATACATGAAAGCTACTTTTGGAAACAGCTTTTACGAATGCATCACTTTTATGAAAAGGCAGAGCTTGAAGGATATGAGGATGAATATTATAGTGCCAATGATGTAGCAAGAGAGTTGTTTGTAAGACTTGAGCAATGAAGCATTTTGTTATTGGTGATGTGCATGGTAATTTTGATGCTTTGATGAGGCTTTTTTATAAGTTACCAAATGAAATAGAGCCAATTTTTGTTGGAGATTTAATTGATAGAGGAGACAAAAGCAAAGAGATTGTTGCCTTTGTAAGAGAGAATAACTACCTTTGTGTTCGTGGCAATCATGAAGCTATGATGATTGAATCTGGGAAGCAGATTATAAAAGCCATAAGAGAAAACAAAGCTATAAGCTTTTATGATTTATGGCTGCAAAATGGCGGATTAAAGACGTTCCTTTCGTATGGCTTGGTAGAATTTGTCGATGGAACCTGGCAAAAAAAATTAAATGTAACAAAAGCGCTTAAAGCTTTTGAAAAAGATATTGAGTGGATGGAGAGTTTACCCTTATATCTTGAGCTTCCTTTAGAAATTAATAATTTGCCAGTAGTAGTTTCGCATGCACAAGTTGCTTCGGTTTGGGAGTATAAAGACATTGGCATCTTAAGAAAAATTTTTGAAGATAGAGCGCTTTGGAATCGAAAGGAAGTTCCAAAAGAGAGTGCAATTTTTAATATTTTTGGTCATACGCCTCAAGCAAATGGTGTTATGAGGGGAGCAAATTTTGTAAATGTTGATAGGGGCTGTTATAAAAAAGAGGAAGGTTTTGGAAAATTAAGCGCATTTTGTATTGAGACCCAAGAGGTCGTTGAGGTGTGTTGTAAATGAAAAAGCAAATTGATCCAAAAGATTTAATGGCTGTTGAAAGAGCTGCAACAGGTTTTATTGGCGTTGCTATATCTTTAATTATTTTAGGTTTTGTTGTTGAAAAGTTTGAACTTTTTTTACGACTTGTAGCAATGTCTGGTTTAAAAAAGAGTGAGCTTTTGCATTTAGTTCATGTAGCATTTTATAAATATTTGGGTATTGCAATTATTATTGCTGGAATATTACTTGCTATTTATACCTATTTTTACTATATAAAATGGATTGAGCATTTGCAAAAAGAGAAGTTTGATAGTGATAAAAAAATATTTTTTTATTTATCTTTGTTTATTGCTTTTATTGGAATTGTTTTAATTGCAAGTATGCTAATTTTGTAACTTAGATTGCAAAAAATTTGAAAAATTAAAGTATAATAAAAAGAAAAAAGGAGTAATAATGAGCCCAGAAGAAAAAGAGATTGTAGCAAGACAAGAAGAGATAGAAAATGAATTAAGAGCGCTTTTTAAAGCAAATATGAAAATTTCAGATTGGGATATTCCAGAAGCTGATGATGATAAATTAGCACAATTACTTGTTGATATAATGCAAAAAGCGCTTGATAAAATCAAGCAAGAGGTAAAAGAGGGGAAATATCATAACTATTAAAGGTTTTCAATGAAATTAAAGCATAAAATCGCACTTTTTATTATCTATTTAATTATTTGTGGGGTTGCAAGTGCAATGATTGATTATTATGCTTATTTAACACTTAATGGCTATTGGTTAAGTGTAATAACTTTTATTTTGGCTTTGATTGCAACATTTTTACATGTTAAATATAAAACTAAAACAAAAGCAGATGAACTTGCAAAAGAGATAGAAGAGATTTTATGAGTTTGCAAGATAAAATTAAATGGGATAAAAAGTATCAAGAAAATCAAGATATCCTAAAGCGCCAAGAGCTTGCCAAAAGTGTTGTTAAAGCAGCTTCTTTAGCACCAAATAAAAAGGCTCTTGATTTAGGATGCGGAGGAGGACGCCATAGCATTTTTTTGGCAAAAAATGGCTTTAGTGTAGATGCAGTTGATATCTCAAGTGTAGCGATTGAATATTTAAAAAGTATGAAAAATAATCTTGATATCACCCCAATTTTAGCTGATTTGGATAATTTTGAGATTTTTCCAAACAAATATGGCTTGATAGTAAAGATAAATTATCTTGATAAAGCCTTAATTAAGAGGGCAAAAAACGCTTTGGTTAAAGGCGGAATTATTGTTGTTGAAACTTATGTAGAAGATAAAAATAATGAAAAAAAGGGCAATAAGGCTTTTTTATTGCAAAAAGGAGAGCTAAAAAAGCTTTTTGATGATTTTGAAGTGATTGAGTATAATGAGTTTTGGAATGAGCCGTATGAAAAGTATAAAATGAAAAAAGCCTCAATCATTGCAAAAAAGCCTTAAATCCAGCGCTTTTTCTTAAGCCAATAATAGATTGCTGCTGCAATTGTTAAATTGGCTATCCAAGTAAATAAATAGCCATATTTCCAATGAAGCTCTGGCATATTATCAAAATTCATTCCATAATTTCCGACAATAAAAGTTAGTGGCAAGAAAATAAGTGAAATTGCTGCTAAACGCTGCATTGCTTTATTCATTTTTGTAGAAATGATACCCATATGTAAGTTTAAAAGATAGCCGGTTCGATCAAGCAAAGATTTTGATTCGTTTATCAAATATTTTAAGTGCTCATTTAAGTCGATAAATTCAAATTTAAGTCGTTTTCTAAGCACTGGACTTAAGTGGTTGTAAAAGCGATTGATAATATCTTTTTCTTGGATGGAAACTTTGGCAATTTTATTAAGAGTTCGTCTAATATAGTAGATATCTTTTTGTAAATCATCTTCATCAATATCTTCATGAAAAATAGAATCTTCTAACTCTTCTAAGGATTCATCAATAATATCAATGATATAAATCGTTCTATCGGTTAAAATATCAGCAATCAAATAGGCAACATATTCAAATTCTATTCTTTTTCGTTTATGGCGTTTTGCAAACTTTTTAGCAAGCTCTTGAATAATCTCTTTTTCAAACGCTAAAATAAAAAATTTATTTTCGGTAATAATAATTACAACGTTGCTATCTTTATAGAGTAAATCTTCTTCTTCGTCAAATCCAATGTGCTTTAAAATCAAAAGTTTAAAATTATCGGTCTCTTCGTATGTAATGGATTGCTCTTCGCTTTGGATATCTTCGATAAAACTTTCGTGAAATCCATGCTCTTTAAGCCAATGGATAATATTTTCGTTATCAACAGTTGAAAAGATAATTTGCGTTTCGTTATTGATTGAAATTTCCTCTTTTTGATGCAGTGTATTGGTAAAAATATACATGATGAACCTTTGGCTTTGTAAGCTTGAATTTAGCCTGTTACAAAAAGAGCAAATTCGAAAGCTTGTTATTACTTTTATTAAAAAAGATTATACTAAGGCAAACTTTAAAAATGGGTAATTTTTAAGGCTCTCTTGCCAAATTGCAAGCTCTTTTTCTTTTGCTTTCTTATAATTTTCTCCAATTAAAAAGATGGTAATATCATTAAATTTTTTATAAGCTTTTTCTAAAAAGTCAATAAAGTCCATTGTAGGAGCTTCCCACGATTTTACAATAATTGACAGAGCTTCTTTGGGTAAGTTTTGTAAGATTTGATCTTCTTTTTCAAAGCTATCAAGCGCACTTAAAGGATAAATTGCACCTTTTGGAAACTTTTCTTTAAGAATGAGAGCCTCATTTACAGTAAAGTTCCAAGCAATTGCTGCTTTAAAAGAAGTTTTGCTTAAGCGTTTAGGGTTTTTTAGATTGTATGAAAATGGCTCTTTTTTGCTTTGCTCTTTTGTGCTAACTAAAGGAGTTTTCATGAAATGAAGTAAAACTTTTCCATCATCTAAAATTGCTTTATTAAGAGTTTTTTTATAAATAGAATTGGCAATGACAAAGAGGATAAAACGTAAAATTATCATATAAAAAATGCTTGCAAAAAGAAGATATTTCCACCAAAGAGAAAGAGTAGTAGGCATTAAGTGTTGCTTTGCACTTTGCAAATGATAAAATTGACTTTTCTGTATTAAAGAAATTGACAAATAATCGTTTAAAAGCCCATGCCATGGTAAAGAAAAGAATTGTAAAATTTTGTAAAGCAAGTTGACACTAATATCAAGCGTGCTACTCCAAGTAAAAGCAATATCACTAAAAGTTATTTTAAATAAAAAGCCAAGCAAAAAGCCAAATCCAAAAAGAAGTTGAGCAAAAAGTAAGGTTTTTAGTTCAAACCATTTTTGCAATGTTTTATTTTTAAAATTTATTTTTTCTTTTGTAAAGTGGACAATTATTTTTTCTAAAATCGCTCCTATAAAAAGCTTTGTATTAGTAAAAAATGAAATGATTGTAAAGATTGCACCAAGAAGAGGAACTCCAATAACTATAAATAAAAAATAGAATAAATTTACTGGCTCTTTGCCATTGTATGAAAGCAGAGCAATTGCTGTGGTAATTCCTAAAATAAAAGAGATTAAATAAAACCATTGAATATAGCGTAGTGAAAAGTTTTGTAAATGCTCTTTTAAAAATGAAAATAAAAGTTTTTCGCTTTTTAAGTCTTGATGCTTTAGGGCAAATTGGCGCAAAGTTTTGTGTGAAGGAATGTTTTTAAGAACTTTTTGTAATGTAAAGTAAAAATCTAACATCAATCTACTTCCCAAAAAAAATCTATCCAAGCATTGGCTATTTTGCAATAAAAATTGGGTTTAAAAGGAGCACTTTCTTTATAAAAAAGTGTAGCTGTTAAAATGTTTTGTGTTTGAAACTCTTTTTGCACTCTTTTTACAACCTCTTGCATTGTATCTCCACTGTCAATAATATCATCAACTATTAAAATGTTTTTGTAGTTTGTTAAATTTGGAATATTAAAAATTTCTATTGTCTCAAGTTTTTGTTCTTTTTCGTAATGAATTGAATTTATGGTAAAAAGAGCTCGTAAGTTGAGTTTAATTGCTAAAAAGTGCCCAAAGGTAACTCCACCTCTTGCAATGGCAACAATTGCATCAATTGAATGATTTTGTAAAGTTTTTGTCAACTCATTGACATCTTGAATAAATTCATTATAACTATAATAATAGTGCTTCAAGAGCTTCCTTTTTCTTGTCATTATACCAATTTGCAATTAAAACTTTTCTCATACATTTATTTATGCTATAATGCATGAAAAGGAGGAGAAAATGAAAAAAAGTATAATCGTTTTAGGGGCACTTTTTTTCCTTGGATGTAACAATGTTTTGGCTCCATCACCAAAACCAATTAAACACTATTGCAAAGAGCGAGCTCAAGTTTGCCCAATGCTTTATGCACCAGTTTGTGGCTATCCAACGTATAAAACTTACTCAAATGGTTGTTTTGCCTGTAGCGATAAAAATGTAAGTTATTATATTATGGGTAAATGTAAGTAACTCCTTGTTATTATAGAGCAAAGGAGTTTAAGTGAAGCAAGATATTCGATATAAACAACGATTTGAAAAGTATGAGAAATCATTTTTGCATCTAAAAGAGGCATGAAAAAATCCAAATCCATCAATTATTAAGAAAGCTAGAGCAATTCATTTTTTGAAATTTCGTTTGAATTGGTTTGGAAATTGATGAAAGATTATTTATCGTTTCTTGGATATGAGGTTCAATTTCTAAAAGAAGCAATAAAACAATCTTTTATGATTGAGCTTATTAAAGATGGAGAGTTGTGGTTGGAAGCTTTGAGTGATAGAAATTTAACACTTCATTCTTATGATGAAGCACAAGCAGATGAAATATATGAAAAAATTAAAGAAGTTTATTTTACTCTTTCGCAAGAGCTATATCTTGAATTTAAAGAAAAGTTATGTATGGATTAAGCCAAAAAGAACTTGATGAAATTAAGAAAGTTTTAAAAGATTTAAATAAAAGAGCTATTTTGTTTGGTTCGCGTGCTAAAGGTAATTATAAAAAAGGTAGTGATATCGATTTGGCAGTGGTTGGAAATGAAAGATTACTTTCTTATTATCTTAATGAAGAGATCAATTTACCATACTTTTTTGATGTTGTTAATTTGGAAAAAATTACCAATAAAAAGCTTTTAGAGCATATTACAAGAGTGGGAAAAGAATTACTTTAATCTTTTTTTACAATCTCCCACTTATTGTTTTTGAATCTTGCAATAAAGATAGTGCGCTGTTTTTTTGCAGTTTGGGCGATAAGAGAGTAGCTAAATTTAATTGCTTCAAGATAGATTTTATTTGGAGCAATAACTTTAATTTTTCGAATGCGAAGCGTTGAATTTGGTAACTCAAAAAGCTTAATTGGTTTTGGATTTATGTGATTATTTTTAAATATAAAAGCATACAAAGCGTTGGTATAAGCATTGCCTGCAAGTAAGATTTTGCCTTTATTGCTCATTGCCCAAGCAAGGGTTAGGGCATCAAAATTTGGAACTTTTTCTAAAATTTCTTTATTTTTGATATCAATGTGATAGATTCTGCCTTTTTCTCCTTTAAAATCACTCTTATCAATTGCTCCAGCCCATAGGGTATTATCTTTGCAATCATAAAGCACAGAAACTATTCCATAAGGATTTTGCGGCTTTGGAGTAATTTCATCAATCACCATCCATCGGCTAAGTTTTCCGCTTTGGCTATCAAGTTTATAGATGGCTTTTTGCAAATTAAAAGTAGTAGGCTTAATACTAATAAACGGATTTGGAGCAAGATATAAATTGCCTTTCTTATCGATTGTATAAGTACCAAGTGCATCAAAGCGCTCCCATGAGCTTTTGTGCATGACTTTACGGCTTTTTGCATCTATAAAGGCAATTCCTTTGTAATGTATTTGGCTTAAATCGATAATTGGATGCATTATGTTTGCTTTATATAAAAAATTTGGAATTTTTGCGCATGTGATTGTTTTGGTAAATGAAGTAAAATAAATATTTTGTTGTGTTGTGATAGTGTTATTTTGCTTTTGAGGTTCTTTTAATATAAAAAAGGCTCCAACTAATAATATTAAAAAAACAAAGACAATTGGTAAAAATCGCTTCATTGACTTCCTTTTTGACATATTTTACACAAATTAATCTAAAAAGTCACCACTTTGTAAGCGCTTTGTAGGTTTTACTTGAATTTCATCAAGGCTGTTAAATTGTTTTAATTTATACATCTCAATACCATATCGTCCAATCATAGCGGCATTATCAGAAGTAAAAGCCAAATCAACTTCTAAAAACTCTTTATTAAATTCTTTGCAAAGTTTTTTAAAGCCATTTTTAATATAACTATTTGCACTCACTCCCCCAACGATGGCAAAATTTTTAATTGAATTTGTTTTAAAAACTTTTTTACTTTTTTGCAATAAATGAGCTAAAATAGCTTTTTGAAAACTTGCGGCAATATCTTTTTTATCTTGTAAACTTAGTTTACCAAGCGCTTCAATTTGCAATCTCACAGCGTTTTTTAAGCCTGAGAGCGAAAAGGCAATTTGTGGCGATTTTTGCAAAGGAACAGGGAAGTTAAAGCGATTTTCATTGCCTTGGCGTGCTAATTTTTCAATAATTGGACCACCTGGATAGCCAAGATGAAGCATTTTGGCAACTTTATCAAAGGCTTCTCCAACACTATCATCTATGGTTGTGGCTAAAATTTTCATCTTATTTGGATTTTGCACCTCAATAATTTGAGTATGTCCTCCACTTACTAAAAGTGTTAAAAGTGGCAAGCTTGATTCTTTTTCAATAAAAAGTGAATAGATATGTCCTTTTAAGTGATTTACTCCAATAATTGGAATGTTTAAAAATGTAGCTATAGTTTTTGCCATAATAACGCCTTCATGGAGTGAGACTGAGAGTCCTGGATGCGTTGTAACAGCAACAGCTTTAATATGAGGGAAAAATGGTTTTATCTTTTCTAAAAGTTTTGGCAAGGCAACAGCATGAAGGCGGCTTGCAAGCTCTGGAACCACTCCTCCATAAATTTGGTGCTCTTTTTCTTGAGAAAGTTTAAGATGCTTGATAAGTTTATATGAGTGAATATCTGTTAGAGCAATTGAACTATCATCACAGCTACTTTCGATACTTAAAATAAGTTCATTCATTGCAACTTCTTTTTAAATTAAATTGAGATTCCATCCACTCCCAAGAGCCAAAACCGCTTTCGCTGTTAATGTGTCCTGCATTTTCTAAAATTTTTAGTTGCGCTTTAAAATGGTTGGCAATTTGAGTAACTTCTTCTAAAGTGCACCATTTATCATTGCTTGAAGCAACAAAGATTGCCTCTTTTGCAAAAAGCTTTTTTGGAAGCGGAGCAGGGAAAAAAGAGCCAATAGTGTGCTCTTTAGTATGTAAACTTGGCATTGCAACAAGATAGAGTTTATCTAAAATATCTTCATTTTGCTTAAGGGAAGCTGCATACCAAAACCAAAGTGTGTTGGCTAAAGAGTGACAAACAACAATATTTGGCTTAAATTGCTCCATTAGCTCTTGTAATTCTTTTAGCCAAACATTTTTTTTAGGGAAGTGAGGATTTTTTAAAAGAGGAAAAGCAACAATACCATAATTGCAAGCAATTTTTGCCGCAAGCTTTGCTTGCCAGTGCGGATAGTCGCTCCCACCCCAGCCATGTAAAATCAAAACTCTATCCATTCTTTGCCTTTGAAAAATTTGTGATATTATAGCTAAAGAAAAATATTTTTCAAAAAAATATAAAAAAATATGTTACAATATATTTAAATATTAAGGAGTTAAACATGAAAGCACTTTATACAAATTTAAACCAACAAAACTATCAAATGCTTGAAATGATTGCTTCATTAAAAGGAATAAAGAAAAATTTTATTATTAATGAGGCGCTTGAATACTATTTTAATTTAATAAAAACAATTCCTGAAGAGTTTTTGTTAAATCCAATTTATATTGATGAGAATGAGTTTGAACGTTTAGAAAAAGAAAGTAATGCTACAAAAGCTTTAAAAGAGTTAATGAATGGAAATTGAAAAGTTAACTAAGCATCATAAAAAAGAAAGTTTTGATTGTGGAAATGAACTTTTAAATATTTTTTTAAAAAAATATGCCATACAAAATCAATATCGATATATGGTTGGAGTTACTTATGTAATAACAAAAAAAAATTTGGTTCTTGCTTTTATAACTTTGAGTGCATCTTCAATTAAAAAACATACTCTAAATGCAAAAAAACCATATGAAGATATTCCAGTGTTAAGAGTAGCAAGATTGGCTGTAGATAAAGCTTATCAAAACAAAGGATTTGGCAAAAAACTTTTGAAATTTGCTCTTTTAAAAGCTTTGAAACTAAAAGAAGAATTTGGTTGTGTTGGTATAGTTGTAGATGTTAAAGAAGAGGCAGTAAAGTTTTATGAGAAATTTGGATTTATTCCTGTTAATCCTTTACAAAAGCATCTTTACCAACCAATGTATCTTTCTATTAAAGCTTTAAGTTAAATAAGCTTTTGTACAAACTCTCTTACCTCTTTATCAAGTATAAAAATATCTTCTAAAGAGTTGATACTGATATTGTCAAACTTTTGATATGCTTTTAAGAGTAGCTCAATCATCTCAAAAAAATGCACTTTTCCCTCTTCAAATAAGGTAATTGCGGCTTCATTTGCCCCATTTAATACTACACCTATATCAGGATTATTTAAAAGGTGCTCTTTAATTTGCCAGATGGGATAGCGGGCGATTTCGATTTTTTCAAAAGTAATTGCATTAAGTTCTAAAAGATTTATTGGTTTTAAAATAGGTTCATCAATCTTTTCTAAAATAGCATAAGCAATTGGAAGTTGCATATTAGTTTTACTTAAATGTGCAGTAGTTGAGCCATCAAGAAATTCAATTAAAGCATGTACAATCGAGTTTCTCTCAATAAAAGCATCAACATTTGTTGTATTAAAAAGCCATCTTGCCTCAAGCAGTTCAAACAGTTTATTAACCATCGAAGCGCTATCGATGGTAATTTTATTTCCCATAGCCCAGTTTGGATGTTTGAGTGCATCGCAAAAACTTGCTTTTTTAATATCTTCTATTTTCCAATCTCGAAATGCTCCACCACTTGCAGTAATATAGAGTTTATTAAATGTGCGTCCATTTAAAAGATACCAAAGTCCAAAATGTTCACTATCTATTGGAGTTATTTTGGATGTATCGATAAATTTACCAGCAACAACAAGCGATTCCTTATTAGCAAGTGCAAGTTTTTTGTTTAACTCAATGGCTTTGAGTGTTGGTTTAAGTCCAGCAAAACCAACTAACGCATTAACTACAAGTTTACTTTGGCTTAATTCTAAAAGCTCTAAAATACCTTCTTCAGCGCAAAAGATATTGGGATGTTGTAATTTATCCTTATCTTTGCAATTAGCAATAGCAACATATTTTGGGTTAAATTCGTTAATTTGCTTTTGTAAAAGTGCGATATTATTACCAGCTACAAGCGCTTCGATTTTAAGGTTAAAGCGCTTTGCAAGCTCAAGTGTATTAACTCCAATACTTCCAGTTGAACCAAGTACTACCATTTTACAAGCTCATCACAATATAAAGCATTGGTGCACCAAATAAATAACCATCAATTCTATCTAAAATACCGCCATGTCCAGGAATTAAGTTGCCACTATCTTTGACATTGGCTTCTCTTTTTAAATAACTCTCAAATAAATCGCCAAAAACGCCAGCAACAGAGGTAAGAGCAGCAACAATTAAGCTTGCAAAAAAGCCAAGCTTAGGAATAAAAAAACTACCAATGATTGTAGCTAAAACGATGCCTCCCACAACTCCTTCAACTGTTTTTGTAGGAGAGGTTGGACTAAAAGGAGTTTTCCCAAAATTTTTACCTGTATAATATGCCCCAACATCAGTAAGCGCAATAATAATTAAAAGTGCAAAGAGCATTTGCATGCCATAAGTTGTATAAAGTTGCCATATAAAAATAAAAGAGGCTATTGGATAGAGCAAAATGAGAAAAAAGCGTTTATTAATTTGCTTATCATATGCAAGTTTAGCCCCAAAAATCATTAATGCTAAAAAAATTAGATTGATTGGATTGGCAAAAAAAGGAGTTGCAAGCCAAAGAATTGCTCCAGCAATTAAGCCAAGTTCGCTTTCAAGTTTTAAAAGATTTGAAGTTTCTTTAATGGCAAAAAAAAGCACCACGCCAAAAAAGAGCCATGTTAAAAACAAATTATCAATAAAGCCTATTAAAAAAATAACTGCAAGTAAAATTGCAGCACTTTTAAGTCTTGTTGCGTGTTCATTTTGCATAAAAGCTCCTTATTTAAGTTTAGCAAGGCGCTCTTTAAGTTTTTCTACCTCATCGTTCATCATCTCAAGCAAAATATCAACAGGCTGAGCAAACTCTGTTACAAAAACAGCTTTTGGATTGGAAAAATCAATATCATCAATTTTTGCTAATTTATTAAAAAAATCATCAAATGTGTAACCTTTTGAAATTGCAGCTGCATGCACCATCATAGCATTGCTTACTTCAAAATCATCAATTGCATGAGATAAAGCCAAGAAAATCTCTTGCGCCCCTTTTAAATCGTTTTGACTAAAGCGCTCAATTGCATATTCATACATTCCTCTTGCTGCGCCAAGCTCATCGGGGTTGCTTAAATCAAATTTTTCTTTGTTTGCAAGTTTATTTGATATTGCATCAAAGGAAGCATCTAAAATTTTTTGAAAAAGCTCATTAATTTTGCCTTCATCTTCTTGCAAAGCCAAATAGACATCTAAAAGTTGATAATATTTTGCAATTGAAGGGCTTTTTTGAATCTCTTCTTCTAATGCTTTAAGATTTGCTTGAAATTCGGGGTCATTTTTAAGTTTTTCTATCTCTTGTTCATTCATAACTATCCTTTTTGAAAAATTGTACCATTTTTTTACTAAAGCCCTATAATCCATTCATAAAAAGGAAGCGCCTCAAAAGAGAGTTTGCCAATGGTAAAAGAGAAGCTGTTTGAAACGCTAATTAAAGTAATTTTTTTTGCTCCTATTTGTTTAAAATAGTTAAAATTTTTTTGCATCTTTATCCAAGCTTGCTCTTCGCTCTCAAATGGTGCAACTAAAATAAGCTCGCCATCTTTTTTGATATAGCCAAGCGTGAAATTGAGCGCTTTTACTTGAATCTTTTTTTTAATGAGAGCCAAAGCAACAATTGAATCAAAAGTGCTAATAAATGGCTGATATTTGTTAAGATAGCGGCTAAAAACAAAATCATAAAGTATCAACTTTTGTCCAAAGCCTTTTTGAAGGGTTGGAATTTGATATAAAATACCTTCTTGCTCAAAAGCTTTCATACTTTTATAAAGCCAATCTTTAGAGATTTTAAAATACTCTTTCGCCCGCTGATAAATTTGATGAGCTGAAGCAATTTTACCATGAAATAGCGATAAAATTAAGAGCACTTTTCCTTCTTGTTCACTAAATTTTTCAAAAAATATCTCTCTTGCACTCATATAAGGATTTAAAGATGTTGCTATTTTTGGCAAAGAGCCTTTTTTGGTAAAGAGTGTAAAAGTGTGCGAGACATTAGCTATATTTTTATTGAAAGCTAAAAACTCTTCAAAATCAAGTGGCATAAGAAGAAATGATGGAAAATTTAATTTTTGTTTTTGGTTTGATATGAAAATGAGTTGATTTACCTTTGGAAATTCATTCAAAAATCCTTCAAAATAGTGATCAAGCACTAATGTTGTAATCTTTTCTTCTTGAATAAAAGCTTGTAAGGTCTCTTTTTGTAAATCTTCTAAAATAAAAATTGGATCTTGGCAATCTATATATAAAAAGTTTTGGTTTGATTCTTGTAAATAGTTTGCAATTAAAGCACTTTTGCCACTGCCTCTTGGACCAAAAAGAGCAAAATTTTTATCTTTAGGTAGTTGCAGTTTTCTTGGATAAAAAGGTTCAATTATGGGTGGATTATTGTAAAAACTATATAAAATATTCATAGCAAAATTGTAACAAATTTTATTAAGTCCAAGCTTTTTTAGAAGGATTTAAAAAAATTTAGGCATAATAAAATTTATTTTTACATAAGGAAAATTGATGGCAACAGTAAAACTAACTTCAGAAAATTTTAATGAAATTGTTGAAAAGAATAAAATTGTATTTATTGATTTTTGGGCAGAGTGGTGTGGACCATGTAAACAATATGGACCAATTTATGAAGAGGTATCAAATGAATTTGAAGATGTAGTATTTGGTAAAGTAAATACTGAAGAAGAGCAAGGAATTGCTGCTTATTTTCAAATTCGATCAATTCCAACAACTGCTGCAATTAAAGAAGGTGTTGTTGTATTTATGCAACCAGGGCTCTTACCAAAAGAAGCGCTTCAAGACGTAGTAAAACAAGTAATTGAACTTGATATGGATAAAGTGCGCGAGGAGATTGCAAAAGAAGAAGCGAAAAATCAACAATAAAAAAGCGTAGCACTTGCTGCGCATTTTTTAAAAAACTATTGCTTTCTAACTTCTCTTACAGAAAAAATAGGCTATTATATTTTTCAAAATTAATAAGGTATTACTATGATAAAGTCTTCTTCAAAAGAGAATATTAAAGTATTTGATTGCACTATAAGAGATGGTGGACTTGTAAATAACTTTTTCTTTAGCGATGAGTTTGTAAAGGCAATCTATCAAGCTTGTGTTAAAAGCGGAATTGATTATATTGAGCTTGGTAAAAATAATTCGCCAAAAATTATGAGCGAAGATGAGTATGGTCCTTGGAACTTTTGCAAAGAAGAGGATTTACGAAGAATTGTAGGGGATAAAAAAGAAAACATCAAAATTGCTGTAATGAGTGATATTGGAAGGGTAAGAAAAGAAGAGCTCTTACCAAAAAGTGAATCTGTAGTGGATATGGTGCGAATTGCTACATATGTGCATCAAATTCATGAAGCAGTTGAACTTATTGAAGAGGCACACAAAAAAGGGTATGAAACAACTGTTAACATTATGGCAATTTCAAAAGCTTTTGATGATGAGATTGATGAGGTATTAGAGCTTGTTAGCAAAAGCCCAGTTGATGTAATTTATATTGCAGATAGTTTTGGCTCTTTTTATCCTGAGCAAATTAAAAAATTAACCCATAAATATCTTGAATATGCTGTGAAATTTAATAAAAAAGTAGGAATTCACGCGCATAATAATATGCAACTTGCCTTTGCCAATACAATAACTGCCGCAAAAAGCGGTGCAAGCTTTTTAGATGCTACAATTTCTGGGCTTGGAAGAGGAGCTGGTAATTGCCCGCTTGAGCTTTTGATAGGTTATTTGCAATCTTCAAAATATAAATTAGAGCCACTTTTAAAAGTGATTGAAGAGTATATCGTACCACTTGAAAAAGAGCTTGATTGGGGATATAGTATTCCTTATATGATAACTGGTTTGCTTAATGAACATCCAAGAAGCGCAATGAAAGCACGCGCTAATAATGATACAAAATATTTAAAGTTTTATAACTCATTGCTTGATGTGCAACAATAATGAGTGATGAGTATTAAGTGTTGAGTGCTGAGTGATGAGTGATGAGTGTTGAGTGCTGAGTGGGGAGGGGAAGGTTATTTAATGCTATTTGCAACTTTAATAGCAGAGCACCAGGCAAAGTGAAAATTGTATCCTCCTCTTTTGCCTACAATATCAACAGCTTCGCCAATAAAATAGAGCCCTTTTTTCTTTTTGGATTCAAGTGTTTTTGCATTTAACTCTCTTGCATGCACTCCTCCAATTGCAACTTCAGCATATTTAAATTCACGCATCTTTTCAATTGGAATTAAAAGGTTTTTCATAGTTGATGCAAGCTCTTTGAGATTAAAATGGTTTAAATCACACTCAAACGCTTTATGAAGTTTTCGTTTTTTTAAAATCTCAAGAGCAAGCTTTTTCGGAAGCAGTGCCCCAAGCCAAAGAGGAAGTGGCAAATTTCTTTGTAGATCGATTCTCTCTTTTAAATAAGAGCTAAGTTTTGTTACATTAAATTGTGGGAAAAAATCAAGCGAAATAAGAATTGAGTTTCCTTTACTAAAAGCCAATGATGCTTCGATACTTAAATCTAAAATTGCTAAACCACTTAAACCATAGCTTCGAAATAAAACATCTCCAAAAACTCTTTGTCTTCTTTTTTTATTCACTATAAGCGTAGCCCCACAGGCAATTTTTAAGCCATTTAATTTTTTACAAAGCGTTGCATTGCTCTCCATGGGAACAAGGGCTGGAAAAAATGGTTTTATTGCGTGACCAAATTTTTTAGCAAGCATCAGAGTGCTTTCGTTGCCACCAAGCTGAGGTGCTGCACTTGAGCCTGTTGCAATAATAAGCTTTTTAGCTTTAATGGTTTTTTGAGGCAATTTAACTCTAAAATCATGAAAAAGTTCATACTCTTTTGCATTATAGATAACTTCAACTTTGTAGCGTTTAAGAGCTTCTTCTAAGAGTTCTAAAACAATTGCAGCTTGTATAGAGGCTGGAAAGAGTTTATTTTCTTCTTTTTTTACTAAAGGAAGCCCCAATTCATTAAAGACTTTTTCTATCTTTTTAGCTGCACATCGTGGTAAAAGATTTTGTATGATGATTTTACCGCTCCCATAAAAATCTTGTACACTAATTTTGGCATTTGTAATGTTGCAGTGTCCATTACCGCTTGCTAAAATCTTTTTACCACCACGCTCTTGGCGCTCAATTAAAACAACTTTTTTGCCTTTTTTGGCTAATAAAATTGCAGCAAGCATTCCGCTTGCACCTGCTCCTATAATTGCAACATCAACTTTCATTGATACTCTTTATGGTAAAATCGATTTATGAATTGTATCACAAAAGAAACTCAAAACCAAATAGAAGTGAAACGTTCCAAATTTATTGCCATAGCAATGCCATATCTCTTGTTTGAAAAACGATTGCAAGAAATTCAAAAAGAGCATCCAAAGGCAAATCACATTGTATGGGCTTATCGCAAACTAAATAGATATAATCAAATTGTTGAAAACTCAAGTGATGATGGTGAGCCAAAAGGAGCTGCTGGCGTGCCTCTTTTAAAAGTTATGCAAGGAAACAGTTTAATAAATAGTGCAATCGTAGTAGTGCGCTACTTTGGAGGGATAAAGCTTGGCGTTGGAGGGATGGCAAGAGCCTATATGAGCGCGGCAAAAAGTGTTTTACAATCTTGTGAAATAGAGCCTTTTATTCAAGAAGAGCAATTTAGATTTTCTATTCCTTATAATAAACAGCGCAATGTGGAATTTATTTTTAAAAAGCTTGCAATTACTCCAAAACGGCTCTTTTTGCCCGAAAAGGTTGAATATGAAATTATTGCTTCAAAAGAGAAGATAAAAAGAATTAAAGAGCTTTTGCTATAATTTTGCCAAAGGAGAAATAATGTGTGTTGAGAGAATGCGAAGTATTATTTTAGCAATTATTATTGGTTTTGCACTTGGTTTTTTGGCTACAAATGTTAAAATTGCTTTTATTATCTATTTAATTTTAATAGTTGCACTTTTGCTTGATGGCTTTA
Source organism: Campylobacteraceae bacterium (assembly GCA_027036015.1). Taxonomy (GTDB): domain Bacteria; phylum Campylobacterota; class Campylobacteria; order Campylobacterales; family Sulfurovaceae; genus JAADEQ01. The sequence goes on along the minus strand of JALVTH010000060.1, from coordinate 15,767 downwards.
TTGGCTTTTGTCCGCTTCGAATGCTACTAAAAACTTTACTGCCAGAATGTAAATAAAGGATAAAAATGGATAAATTAAGCTATAAAGATGCCGGAGTTGATATTGATGCAGGAAATAGCTTTGTAGAAGCTATAAAAGAAGATGTGAAAGCTACTTTTAATAGCAATGTAATTGGAGGAATTGGCTCATTTGCTGGAGCTTATGCTTTGCCAAAAGGTTTTAAAGAACCTGTGCTTCTTGGTGCAACTGATGGAGTTGGAACAAAACTTAAAATTGCAATTGAAGCAAAAAAATTTGATAGTGTTGGAATTGATTTGGTTGCAATGTGTGTTAATGATTTAATTTGTAATTTTGCTGAGCCTCTATTTTTTTTAGATTATTATGCAACGGGTAAATTAAAAACCAATGAAGCTGCGAGCGTAGTAAAAGGAATTGCTAAAGGATGCCTTGAGGCTGAGTGTGCCCTAATTGGCGGAGAAACTGCTGAGATGCCAGGAATGTATAGTGAAGATGATTTTGATTTAGCAGGCTTTGCTGTTGGAGTGGCTGAAAAAGACGAGCTTGATAGAGTAAGTAGAGTTCAGCCAAATCAAGTGCTTTTGGCTTTGCCAAGTAGCGGAGTACATTCAAATGGATATTCGCTGGTTAGAAAACTCTTTTTTGATAAGTTACAAATGAAGCTTGAAGATGAGTTTTTGGGTAAAGCTTTGGTAGAAATACTGCTTGAGCCAACAAGAATTTATGTAAAAGAGTTTAAAGCCAATAAAGATAAGATTATTGCTCTTTCACACATTACAGGTGGAGGAATTGTAGAAAACTTGCCAAGAGTATTGCCAAATAATATTGAAGCTATAGTTTATAAAGAAAAAATTAAAACATTGCCAATTTTTGATTTTATTGCTAAATATGTAGATGAAGATGAGATGTATCGCACCTTTAATATGGGTGTTGGAATGATTTGGATTGTTGAAGAAGAAAATGTTGATAATATTGTAAAAAATAGTGATGCGTATGTTATTGGTGAGTTAAAAAATGGGCAAAAAGGTGTGAAGTTAATTTAAATAAGGTAACTTAGCGTTAATTTTATTTTGATATAATCAAAATAAAAAGGCTAAGTTATGAAATATTTGATTTTTCTTTTTTCTCTTATTGCCCTAATAGGGTGTGGAGGTGGGGGTGTTTCAAATGGATGGAGTAATTATGATGAGTCTACACAATTAAATAATTATAATGATTCTTCAAAAGTCATAAATGATAATAGCAGTGATCCTACAACTTATACTTTTACAAATGTAAAAAAAGTTCATATTACACTTCATTTAGCTCATTTAAAAGATGTTTATGTTGTTGCAACGAGTCATTTTAATTATAACGAAGTAACAATTGATGATAATATTGGATATGGGATAAATTATAAACACAATAAAATAGTGCAAAATAAAAAAGCTACTACTCTTATGACTCCTCAAAAAGTGCTTAATTTTCGAAAAAAAGCGTTTGCTCTTTTACAAAAAAACTCTAACAAAAAGCAAAATTATAAATTAACTCCTTTGTATAAAAATTATAGCAAGGGTGATAGTGAGAGCTTTTGTGTTGATATGGATAATGATAATAATTGTACAAAATGGGTTAATGCAACGGTTCAAAAAATAGTTGATGCTTTTACATCTTTTGGAGAGCGAAAGCTTATTGTTTGGGTAGAAGATAATGAATATAATAACAGGGAAATAACCTCTAAAATGGTTGATGATTTAGCAAATGCTTTTTTACAATCAGGAAGCAATAACGATATTTATGATTGGGATACAAGTTTATATGGTGCAGAGTGGGGGAGTCATAATAAATCTAACTTGATTGGATATGATGGAAACATTCATATTTTAATTTATAAAATGGATGAAGATCGCGTTGCTGGATATTTTTGGTCTAAAGATAATTATACAAAATCTCAAGTGCCAGCCTCAAACGAAAAAATTATGTTTTATATCAATAGCACACTCTATAGTGGTAATGTTGCTGGTTTTGATAAAGAGAAGGCTAAAAAAGAGACTTTTTCTACTTTAGCACACGAGTTTCAACATATGATTCATTTTTATCAAAGAGAGGTTTTAAAAAATATTGATGATGCAACATGGTTTAATGAGATGCTCTCAGAAGCAACAGAAGATTTAGTTGCTACAAAGCTTAAATATAAGGGACCAAGAAATGTGGATCCAAAAGATGGAAGCGCAGGAGAGTCTGGAAATGATGGTGGAAGATATCCATACTTTAATAGATACGATTACTACTCTTTAACACTTTGGCATGATAGAGATATTGCTTCTTATGGAATCGTAAGCTCTTTTGGCGCATTTTTACTCAGAAATTATGGTGGGGCAAAAGTTTTACATGATTTAGAAAAGAGTAATTACGCTGACGAAAAGGCGCTTGAGAGTGCAACTGGCAAAAGCATTCATGAACTTTTAAGAGAGTGGGCTGTTGGAGTGCTTTTATCTGATTATATTTCTTTACCAAATGGCTTGCCACAATATAATTTTGGAGACTTTAAAGAGACCTCTTATAATGGCAATACCTATAAACTTGGTTCAATTAATTTTTTTAATTATGTTTTTGATAATGACTTTGAATATTTAGAAGGTCCATATTTTAGCAATCATAAAACAATTAACAAAAATGCCAATTTATATTATGAAGTGGGAAAAAATTTAAGTGGAAAAGTAACAATTGATGTAAGTTTTTCAAAAGGGGGAGATGTAACGATTGTAACTAAATAGAGTGTTGAGTAATGAGTGAGGAGTGATTAGTAATTAGTGATTAGTGATTGGGGGAGGGTGCTTCGAACTTACTTGCTTGAAAAATTCTTCTAAAAAAATTTTCTATTTAAGGCTTAGTTTAAAAAGATGTGTTATATTTTACGATATGATTTACTCTTAGAAAAATAAGGGTATAATCTCAAAAATTTTTAATAAAGGATGGTCAATGGGTAAATACATTGAATTAACTGAGGCAAATTTTGATGATACTATTAAAGATGGTGTTGTAATGGTAGATTTTTGGGCGCCATGGTGTGGACCTTGTAGAATGATTGCACCAATTATTGACGAATTGGCCCAGGAGTATGAAGGCAAAGCAAAAATTTGTAAAGTAAATACTGATGAACAACCAAATCTTGCAGTAAAATTTGGAATCCGCTCAATTCCTACAATTTTATTCTTCAAAAATGGTGAGCTTGTAGATCAAATGGTTGGAGCTGCTGGTAAAACTGTTTTTGCAGAAAAACTTGACGCTTTATTAGGATAAAAAACTTTCTACTTCCCTTTTGGGGAGTAGTTGATGTATTGTTTATTTGTAAGCGCTACGAATAAACAATGTATCAATGAAACTTTCTTAAAAAGGTAAAAAAATGCTTGATTTAGCAATTATTGGTGGAGGTCCAGCAGGACTAACGGCTGGGCTTTATGCAACAAGAGGTGGATTAAAAAATGTTGTTATGTTTGAAATGGGAATGCCAGGAGGGCAAATTACACAAAGTAGCGAAATAGAAAACTATCCAGGCGTTTTTCGAGAAGATCCACCTTTAACTGGAATGGAGTTGATGGAGTCTTGGCCAAAGCAATGTATGCATTTTGGGCTTAAACATGAAATGGCTAAAGTAAAGCAGGTAAAAAAAGAGGGTGATATTTTTAAAGTTATTGCAGAAAGCGGTGAATTTGAAGCAAAAAGTGTAATAGTTTGTACTGGTTCTGTTCCTAAAAAAGCAGGTTTTAAAGGTGAAGATGAGTTTTTTGGAAGAGGTGTGAGCACTTGTGCAACATGTGATGGCTTTTTTTATAAAGATAAAGAAGTTGTAGTCCTTGGAGGCGGCGATACAGCTTTAGAAGAGGCAATCTATCTTTCAAATATTTGTTCGAAAGTCTATTTGGTTCACAGACGTGACAAATTTAGAGCTGCTCCTCCAACCGTTGAACGCGCTAAAAAGAAAGAAAATATTGAATTTATTTTAAATGCTCACTTATTAGAAGTATTTGGAAATGCAATGGGTGTTGAGGGTGTAAAAATTGAGCAAGAAGGTAAGGTATTTGAGCTTAAAGTGCCCGGTGTTTTTGTTTTTGTAGGACACAATGTTAATAATGAAGTGTTAAAGCAAGATGATGGAAGTTTTCTTTGTGAAGTGAATGAAAATGGGCAAGTAGTGGTTAATTTAAGAATGCATACTTCTATCCCTGGACTTTTTGCGGCGGGCGATATAAGAGTTGATGCTCCAAAGCAAGTTGTTTGTGCAGCAAGTGATGGAGCAATTGCTGGAATGGAAGCATTAAATTATGTACAGGAGAAGTTTGATGAGTAAAATTAATGTTGGAATTTTAGGAAGCACCGGAAGAATGGGTGCACACTTAATTAAAAATGTAGTAGAAGATGAAGCACTCAATTTAAGTGTTGTGCATGTTTATGATGAGTTAAAAACTCCAATTCCAAAAGAAACACTTGTAACAAATGATATTAATAAATTGCTTGAGAGCGCTGATGTTGTAATTGACTTTTCAGCACCAGTTGCAACTGAAGCACTCTTAGAAGCAGCTTTGAAAAATCCAAAACCGCTTGTAATTGCAACAACAGGCTTTAATAAACATCAGCAAAATCTTTTGCAAAAAGCCAGCGAAGTTATGCCAGTACTTTATTCAACCAATATGTCTGTTGGTATTGCACTTTTAAAACAGTTGGTTTTTGAAGTTTCACAAAAATTGAAAGATTTTGATATAGAAATTGTAGAGATGCACCATCGCCACAAAGTTGATGCACCAAGCGGAACAGCTCTAACTTTGGGTGAGTTTGCCGCAAAGGCAAGAGGTTTGGATTTGGAAAAAGTTAGAGTTAGCGGAAGGGATGGGCAAATTGGTCCAAGAAGCAAAGATGAAATCGCAATAATGGCGCTAAGAGGCGGAGATATTGTTGGAAGACACACAGTTGGCTTTTATAATGATGGAGAGTATATTGAACTCTCTCATACTGCTACAAGCAGAGAGACCTTTTCTAAAGGGGCTATAAGAGGGGCAAAGTGGCTTATTCATCAAAAGCCAGGACTATATACAATTAATGATGCTATTGGAATTTAAGGAGAGCAAGAAAATATGTGTGCAATAGTAGGGGTTTATGGCAATGAAAATGCGGCAAAAATTGCATATTATGCACTTTTTGCAATGCAACATCGCGGACAAGAATCAAGCGGTATTAGTGCGGCAAATGGAAAAACAATTAGACTTATAAAAGAAAGAGGGCTTGTTACTGAGATTTTTGATGAAGAAAAACTAAAAGTTTTAGAAGGAAGTTGCGCTATTGGGCATAACCGCTACTCAACTGCTGGAAAAGACTCAGTTCTTGATGCACAGCCGGTTTTTGCACGCTATAAACTTGGTGAGATTGCCATAGCCCATAATGGAAACTTAACAAATAAATATAAAGTAAGAAATGAACTCATTGCCAATGGAGCAATCTTTCAAACCTTTATGGATACAGAAAATATTGTTCATTTGATTGCAAAAAGCCAAAAAGATGCTTTAATTGATAGAATCAAAGATGCAATTAGCCAAATTGAAGGGGCATATTGTTTGGTGATTCAAAGCCGCTCAAAAATGTTTGCAATAAGAGATCGATTTGGAATTCGACCACTATCTCTTGGCAAACTTAAAGATGGTGGATATATTGTTGCAAGTGAAACGTGTGCATTTGATTTGGTTGGAGCTACCTTTATTCGTGATGTAAAACCAGGAGAGATGATTATTTTTGAAAAAGGCAAAGAGCCTCAAAGCCAAATGCTTTTTAGCGAAGATGAGATAGATTTTCGCCCTTGTGCATTTGAGTATATCTATTTTGCAAGACCAGATAGTATTGTAAATGGGAAAAATGTTTATCAAACAAGGGTTGAATGTGGTAAGCGTTTGGCAAAAGAGGCTCCAGCTGATGTAGATGTGGTTTTACCAGTTCCTGATAGTGGTGTAGCTGCTGCAATGGGTTTTGCAAATGAACTTAATATTCCTTTTTCGATGGGGATTGTTAGAAACCACTATGTTGGGCGCACCTTTATTGAACCAACGCAAGAGATAAGAGATTTAAAAGTAAAGCTTAAACTCTCTCCAATTAAGCCACTTATTGAGGGAAAACGCGTTGCAATTATTGATGATTCCTTAGTTCGAGGGACAACTTCTAAGCAAATTGTAAAGATGCTTAAAAGTGTTGGTGCAAAAGAGGTGCATATGCGTATTGCCTCACCTGAAATTAAATATCCTTGCCGCTATGGTATAGATACGCCTACAAAAGAAGAGCTTATTTCTAATCATTTAGATGTGAATGAGCTTGCTAAACATATTGGGGCTGATTCACTTGGATTTTTGAGTATTGAAGGGCTTAAAGATGCTCTGGGAAGAGATATGAACTATTCACTTGTTAGCTTTGATGGCAACTATTTTGCTGGAGGTTGCGCTGATTCACTTGATTGTAGTGAGGTGTTATGAAAAAATTAAGAACGTTTGGAGCATATTTACGAAAAAAGTATAAAGTTAAAGTTAAAAAAATCCCTTTAGCAATTAGCGGCTTTACTTGTCCAAATATTGATGGAGCTGTAGCAAAAGGTGGATGTACCTTTTGCGAAAATGATTCATTTAGTCCAAATGTCAGTAAAAACAAAGATAAAATCTTTTTAAATTTAAATTCAAAAAGTAATCCCCTTTTGCAAAAACAGCTTTTGCAAGTAAAAATGCAACTATCTAAAGGCAAAAAAGAATATACTCCCTTAGGTTATGAAAAATATCTTGCCTACTTTCAAGCATTTACTAATACTTATGCCCCTTTTGATACACTTAAAGCCCTTTATGAAGAAGCTTTAAATCAAAAAGATATTATAGGACTTAGTATTGGTACAAGAAGCGATAGTGTTGAAGAAAAGGTATATGAGTATTTAAGTGAACTAAGCCACAAAAAAGAAATATGGATTGAGTTTGGGATTCAGTCATTTTTTGATGAAACCTTAGAGCGTATTAATCGCGGACATGATAGCCAAAGTATCATTGAAGCTATACAAAAAGCAAAGAAATATAAACTCAATGTTTGTGGGCATTTAATTTTTGGTTTGCCAGGTGAAAATAAGGAGATGATGCTTGAGAGTGCCAAAAGAGCATTTGAGCTTGGAATTGATTCAGTGAAATTTCATCCACTCTATGTTGTAAAAAATACACTATTAGCAAATGAATACAAAAGAGGTGAATTTAGACCAATTTCAATGCAAGAGTATCTTGATGTATTAGCTGAAGCAATTAATATAATGCCAAAGCATATTATAATACAAAGAGTAACTGCTGGCATTGAAGATGATACACTTTTAGCTCCTGCTTGGTGTGGAAAAAGCAAAAACTACCAAATGACTCAAATAAGAAAAACCCTTGCAAAATATGGGTATATTTATTAAAATTGTATAGTTTTTAACTCTCTATTGTGTAATTTTTATACAAAAATTACTTTTTTACTCCCGTTTTAGGCATTAAAAAATTGATTTAAATCAATTTTTTAATACTTGCTTCTTGATAGTATCTTCTTATAAACTTAAAAAGGAGATGTTATGTTTCAAACTTCAATTGAGCTTTTGAAGTTTCACTGGGTGGCTTATACCATCTATGCACTTTTTATTGTCTCTTTAATTGCGTGGTTTGGTATTAATCTAACACGCAAAGAGAAGATAAAAAGTATTGTAAGGATTCCGTTTTATGGCTATATTGGCTTTTTGGTTGCTGCAGGGGTGGGGCACCATATCTTTACATATAATGCAATTCCTTGGGTAGAAGAGGATATGAAACGCCACGAAATCAAACCAGATAAGAGCTTTAAAATTGTTGTAGCCAATCACAAATGGCAACTTCCTGCAAAGCCAATGGTTGTTAATGAAGGCGATCGGGTTAAATTTCATGTAACAAGCAAAGATTTAACCTATGGATTTGGGCTCTTTAGAGATGATGGCACAATGGTATTTCAAATGCAAGTTGTTCCAAATTATGACAATGATATCTTATGGACTTTTAATGAGTGTGGAAAGTTTAATATTACTTCAACTGAATATGCTGGACCTGCTCAGTATGATGAAAAAGGAAATGATTTGATGTTTGTAAAACATGGGGTTGTAGTTCAGTGTAAAAATCAAAAAGTAGCAATAAAATAAAGGGGCAAAGATGGAGAATAAAGGTTTTTTCAATACACTCATTAATGGAACAAATTTTGATGCAAATAATCTAACAGCACTGCAAAAGATAACACTAAGAGCTGTTGTGATGAGTTTTATTTTCTTTGGGCTTGTGGCAATTGAGGGTATGATTATGCGCTTGGTTCAAGCAGATGCTGTAAAAAATCATATCTTGCCTCAAATGTTTGGTGTGCCAGAACATTACTTTTCTATTATGACGGTGCATCCAATTGTTGGAATTTTTGGTTCAACCTATCAGCTTGTTTTTGCGGCTTTCATGTTTTTGGTGCCTTATCTTACAAAAAAGCCGCTATATAGTTTGAAACTTGCAAACTTTGTATGGTTAAGTATTACAATAGGAACATGGCTTGCTTGGATAGCGGCATTTATTTGGCACTATGCACCGCTTTATACACTCTATTGGCCACTTCCAGCAGATGTGAAGCAATTTAGTATAGTTGGAGGAATTGTTTTTGTAATTGGAGTTGCATTAATTATGCTTGGAACACTTGGATTTATTTATAATATCTATGCAACTATTTTTGCAAAAACTGGGGTTCATAAAAATAAAACAACAAAAGAGCTTTTAATTTCTGGTTTTGGAATTGATGGATTGATGAATTTAATTCATAAACTGCTTGGGAAACCTCCATATTCTAAAGAGCCAGCTCTCTCTTTGCCTGTAGTTGCAATTTTTCGAGGAACAGTAGATACCTTTTTGGATGCATTGGTAATTTTAGGTGCTGGAATTTTGGTACTTGTATTTTTAATTAATGCTGCAGCTGGGCTTGGCTGGGATGTGCATGCAATTGATTCATTATTATATAAAAACTGGTTTTGGTGGGGCTTGGATTTAGTTGCTGATGGACTTGTATTAATTTATGTTGCTGGAAGCTGGTATCTGCTTGCAACTATTATTACAGGGCAAAAACTTTTTATGGAAAATGTTGCAAGAGCGGCACTTTTGCTTGAGCTTTTTGTTTCTTGGATGGTTTGGAGTCACCATCTTTTAGCAGATCAGCCACAACCTGAAATGATGAAATTAATTAGCGGTGAAATGGTAACGGCGTTTGAGCTTTTAACATAAGGTTTAGCACTATTTATTACATTAGTAACGCTTTGGAAAGCAAGACCGCTAAAACTTACACCTGAACTTGCCTATTTGCTTGGTGGACTTGTTGGATTTGGTTTGGCAGTGCCAGCTGGAATTATTCAAGCAGATATGGGAATGAATAGAGTGCTTCACAATACACAATGGATTAGTTTTGCACACTTTCATATGGCACTCATTGTAGGGCTTTATATGACGCTATATAGTGCGCTTTATGTGCTTTGGCCGCTTGTTACAAACAATACGAAACTTTTTAGCAAAAAGCTTACTTGGGCACACTTTTGGCTCTATTTAATTGGTGGACTTGGAATGGGTGCTTTTGTTGGAATGGCTGGACTTGATGGAATGCTTAGACGTCATATGTATGTAAATGGAGAGTTTTCTACATGGATGATTCTTGGAGCAGTTTTTGGTTCAATGGTGCTTATTGCTTGGTTTATCTTTTTGTTTAATATTGTAATGAGTGTAGGATTAAAAGGTTTGGTTGCTATTTTCATGCCAGCAAAAGATAATATTGCAACAGTTGGGCTTGAAGAAGAAACTCAAGTGGCAAAGGCATAAACTTGGTCTATTTGGATAGAGTGGCAAATGAGATAAAGCATGTTGGCTTTTACAACATGCTTTATGATGATATAAAAAAATTTTTACAAAAAGAAAATCCTACTTTGCAAGAGATTAAAGAAGCTCTTGAAAAAAAGCCAGAATTTTTGCAAGAGTATAAACAGCTAAATGTTGAATATAACATTAGCAACATCCATTTAAAAAATATCGATTTAGAAAAAGTTGATAATTTATGCAAAGAAAAAGCCAAAAAAATTAATGAAAATTTAGATATTTTGCGCTCCATTGAAAAATATACCCTTGAGTTTGAAAAGAGTTCATTTTTGGTAATTTTATTTTCAGTTGAATTTTTTGTGCTTTTTAGTGTGCAATATTTTATTGTACTTTTGAGTTTAAAAGAGTATCAATGGTATATTTATGGCTTTTTTGCTCTTTCAATCATGCTTGCTTGGTATTTTGCCAAAAAAGAAAAAGCAAAATATGAACGTGAAAATAGACGATTTGAAAAAATTTATAGTGAAACGAAAAAGCTTTTAAATGAGCTTGAAAAAAATGGCTGTCTCAATAAAAGTGAATTAGTTATTACAGAGTGTGAAGATCATATATAGCAGCCCAAAAAGGCTGCTTAAAGTTTAAAAAGTAGCTTCGATTTGGCTCATCATTCTTAAGCTTTCTTCAAAAGCGCTCATATATTTCATTGCAGTAATCATTGAACCTTTAAAACCTAATTTTTTTGTAAGCATAGCAGCTCTTGGTCCAACTTCTCCATTTGCAATTTTTTTCCAGTTTTCACATGTGGCATACATATCAAAATCGACTTTTTTACCTTCTTCTGCTGCGCCTGCATATGTACACTTACCATTTTCAATAACTAATTGAATAGGAGGTAACTCTTTATCAGAACATCGATATTGTAATCTATTTGAAAATGAGGCAAGAGCTTTGGTTAGTTTTTCATTATTATTCCAAGCTTGGCAATAAGCCTTCGCCCATTCAATACTTAAAAACTGCATTTTATTCACTTTGTTGTTGTGCTTGTAAAGCTTGCATTACTTTATTAAAACTTCCTTTACCAGTTTCTACAAAAACTCCAATATTGCCTACAACACAAATACTAAGTTTTGGTCCTGCAATTGCAAAGCCCATTGCTGGAGTCCAACCATCTTCTTTACTTAATGCTGTATATCCATCAACTTGCATTTGCATCATTTTTTTATTAGCACTACACATTTGAGCCGCCATAGCCCCTTCTTCTTCAGTTAAATCGCCTTCTAATGCTAAAAGTGCTCCATCATCACTAAATTCTCCTGCAGCAACTACTCCTTCAATTGCCAAAAGTTCTTTTAAATTTGCCATTATCCCCTCCTTTATGCATTTTGCAATTCATTAAAAAGCAAATCAAAATCTGCTTTATCATTTTCTACAAAAACACCAACATTGCCAACAACCAATGCAGATTTTTTAGGACCTGATACGGCAAATCCTAATACTGGATAAAAACCTTCTTTTCCTGTATAATCACTCCATCCTGCTGCTTGCATATTTGCCATTGCCATATTTGCAAAAGCCATTAATCCTGCAGTTTTGGCTGAGGCTAAATTAATATCTCCTGCATAATCTAATAGTTGCCCATTAGGTCCATATTTTCCAGCTGCCACAACTCCTGGCAATTCGAGTAGTTTTCTGCAACTTGCCATGGTTTACCCCTTTTAATTTTTTTTATAAATTTAGTGTATCATAGCTTATATATATAAATTGTTTTTAATTATAAGCTATGATTTAATTATTTTATCAATAAAGTTTAATAAAGTCAATAAAAAAATATAAAAATTTCTTACAATTTTTTTGATGTTTTTTTAAAAAACTATCATTTATTTTGATGGCATGCCATAAATATTCAATCTATGAGCTTTCTTTAGTGTAGATGTTTTATTTTTTTTAAAGAGAAAGTTTTTATGTTAAGTTACAATTGTTTACTTTTTTACACATTTTGGTTGAATTACAGCCCAAAAGCAAGAAAAAAATAAAGGATAAGATTTTTTAAAAAAGTGGAGTATTATTGCTTTTGTGCCAAGAGATAATATGCTCCCATGCTTCTTTAGCACTATCTACCATAATAAAAAGGTCTAAATCTTGAGGAGATATCATTCCTTCTTCTAATAAAAATTCTATATTTAAAAAGTTTTTCCACCATTGCTTGCCAACTAAAACAACTGGGATTTGTTGCATTGAACCAGTTTGTTTAAGCGTTAAAAGTTCAAAAAGCTCATCCATTGTGCCAAATCCGCCAGGATATACTACCATTCCTTTGGAGCGTTGAAAAAAGTGTAGTTTTCTTGTTGCAAAATAGTGAAACAAAAAGCAAAGCTCAGGTGTAATATAAGGATTTGGATGCTGTTCATGAGGAAGCTTGATATTAAGTCCTATACTTTTTGCTCCAACCTCATATGCTCCACGATTTGCTGCTTCCATAATGCCTGGTCCACCGCCAGTCATAATCATAATAGAATCATCATTAACACCTTTGCCACTTTTGCCAACAATTCGCCCAAGCTCTCTTGCATCTTCATAATAGTAGCTATTATTAAGTGCTGTTGTAGCTCTTTTGAGTTCTAAGCCGTTAATTCCTTTTTCTAATAACTCATCAACTCTTTTTTTAGCTACTGCTTGGGGCAAGATTCTTGCACTTCCAAAAACAACAATGGTATGCTTAATACCAAATTTTTGCATTGTTAGTTCAGCTTTTAAATAATCAAGTTCAAGTCTAACCCCTCTTGTTTCATACTCTTTTAAAAAGCCTTTGTCATCTTCGGCTAATTTATAGGTGGGAGAGTTTTCAATTTTTTTTAAAAGCTCCAACTCTTCTTTTGAATAATAAAACATCCTTGCTCCTTTTTATTGGAGCAAATTGTATTATACTTTGGCTTTTAATTTTGCATAAATAAAAGCTCCAAGCGATAAAAGAGCATATAAAAAAACAATAAAAAGCATTTGGAAAGGTTTTGTTTTGTATTCATACCACAATATAATCATTGAACCAACACTAAGTCCAATAATTGCAACTATTGTGAAAAAATCAGAGGAGTTTGTTTTTTTACGTATTGTAAAATTAGCTATTGCCATTAGTAAAGAGACAAGTAAAAAAGTAATTGAACCAAACTCTAAAATAAGACGTAAGCCTCCGATAAAAATTAGCAGCGAAGCTGTTGCAGCCATTGCTAAAATTGCATTTGCTGGAATTGTAACTTTAATTCGTTTTGAAAGAATTGAAGGCAAATAGCCATCATCTGCAATGCGCGCCATTTGATGCGAGCTGCCATACATTGTACTGCTTATTGCAGAAGAAGTTGCCAAAATTGCCCCAACAATTACTAAATTTCTTCCAAGATTGCCCATAATATCATATGCTCCAGCAGCCAATGCATACTCTTTGTTTTTAATTAAATCAGGAATTGGAATAGCAACAACAGCGGCTAAAGCAATAATAAAATAGATAGTTGCAACTAAAGCTACGGCTGTATATATGGCTCTTGAAATATTTTTGTCTGGATTTTCCATATCTTTTACAGCATTAATAACAAGCTGAAAGCCTTCATAGGCAACAAAGGTAACTGAGGCAACAATTAAAATATTAAAAAAATTTGTTTGTGCAAAGTCATGCTTTAGTGTAGCAATAAAGGTATGAAAATCCATTTTTCCAAAATAGATGAGTGCGGCTGAAATAATAAAGAGAATAAAAAGTTTTAAATAAACCATTAAATCTTCAATTTTGCCCATTCCCTTAACACTCCATAAATTAATAAGAGCAAAAACCCAAATAATTGCAATGGCAACTGCTTTTCTTATCCACTCATTTTGTGCCCATTCACTCCCGCTCATTGCATAAGAAGAAAATGTATATGCATAAAGTGCTAAAGTACTTATATAACCAAAAATTGTATACCATCCAATAAAAGAGGCTGCCATATGAGAGTTTGGAAATGTACGTTTAAAAAATGCATATGTTGCACCTTCATCTTTGTAATAGACGCCAAGTTTTACATATGAGTAAGCCGCAAATAAAGCAACAACTCCTCCAAGAGCAATGGCAAACGGAGCCAAAAAGCCTACAATAGAGACTGCAATACCTAAAATGGTAAAAATACCTCCCCCAACCATTCCACCTATTGCAATAGCAATTAATTCGATTAAACCAAGTGATTTTTTCATAATAGCCTTTTTATTTTGAATTATACCAAATAAGTTGACTTTGTAAAAAAAACAATTTATAATTAAGCAAATCTTTACAAAGGAAAGAGAATGCAAGTTCTTTATATTCACGGCTTTGGTGGATGTGGAATGGGAAAAAAAGCAACACTTTTTAAAGAGTATTATAAAGAAAAAGGTAAAAAATTTTTTGCCCCTTCGCTTCCTTATAATCCAAAATTAGCTTTGCAAACATTGTGTGATTTTATTGAAATTAATGATAGAAAAGTCAATCTTATTGGTTCATCACTAGGTGGGTTTTATGCAACTTATTTGGCAAACCGATATAAACTCAAAGCTGTGTTAATTAATCCTTCAACCAGACCTTGGGAGACACTAAAGCCTTATGTTGGGTTTGCTAAAAACTTTTGCGATGAAAGCCAATTTGAATGGAAACAAGAGTTTTTGGATATTTTAAAAGAGTATGATGTTTCAAATCCAATTTCAACTCAGTTTATGGTACTTTTACAAACGGGTGATGAAGATTTGGATTATCGCATAGCTGCCAATAAGTTTTGTGATGCAAATGTAATTATTGAAGAAGGAGGCTCTCACTCTTTTGAGGGAATTGAGCGCCATTTTGAAAATATTGAAAACTTTTTTAATGCATCATGATTTTAGCCTATATTCAAATTGATATTACACTGCCTTATGCTGTTTCTTTAAAAGGCAGGCGCAAAGTGATACATTCTGTTAAAGAGCGACTCAAAAAACTTAATTGCTCAGTTTTAGACATTTCAAGAGAGTATGTAAAAGAAGCAGCTTTGGCAGTGGCTTTATTAGCGCATGATAAAAAAGAGTTTTTTAAGAAATTGCAAATTATTGAAGAGATATTAGATAGCTATATTGGTGAGATTGAATATAGTATAGATTATGAAATTATCTAAGGAAAGCAGATGTTAAAAAGTGCTTTTGAAGAACTTCAAAAACCTTATTTATTAATAACTACTGGAGCTGGCATGGGTGTTGATAGCGGCTTGCCAGATTTTAGAGGAGTTGAGGGCTTTTGGAGGGCTTATCCAATAGCCAAAAAACTTAATCTCTCTTTTGAGGAGCTTGCAAATCCAAGATGGTTTGAAGAAAATCCAAAATTGGCTTGGGCTTTTTATGGTCACAGATACTATCTTTATAAAAAAACCACTCCTCATCTTGGTTTTTCATATCTACTTGAAATTGCAAAAAGAAAGAAAAATTATTTTGTAATAACTTCAAATGTAGATGGACAATTTCAAAAGGCTGGATTTAATCATAATAAAATTTATGAAGTGCATGGGTCGATTGAGTATTTACAATGCATAAATTTTTATTGTCCAAGCACTATTTGGGAAGCAAAGCTTGAGTTTGCAATTGATATGGAAAAGTTTCAAGCCAAAGAGCCTTTGCCAAGATGTTTGAAGTGTCAAGCAATTGCTCGACCAAATATTTTGATGTTTGGAGATTTCTCTTTTAAAGATGAAAGAGTAAATAGCCAAAGAGAGCGCTTTTTGCACTTTTTAGAAAAAATCAAAACTAATGAGCTTGCTATTATTGAAATTGGGGCTGGGAAAGCAGTGCCAACAATTAGAAATCTCTCTGAGGCATTGGCAAGAGAGTATCAAGCAAAATTTATTAGAATCAACCCAAGAG
>JALVTH010000059.1 GCA_027036015.1 Campylobacteraceae bacterium | reverse complement strand
TTAGGATGTTATAACACATAACGAGTTAAAGATTACTGAATTTTTAACTAAACTTAGCAATAAAATGGTATATTTTAGGGAATTAGTTGCTTGGTATCGTTAGGTGTTTTGGGAATGTAGGTTAAAAGCTTATTTTGGCAATTTTATAAATTTTTCAAAACCCTATATATTGGCATTTTGCGTCACTTTAGACCCTTTAGGTGTTCTCAAAATAAACCCATATCTTCACTTAATGTCCTCAATTTTATAAGCAATTATCTTATTTTATCTAAAATCATTTTTAAAATAGAATATGCTTCTTTATATATTTTTTGCGCTCCAACATTTGGCACAAGTTCGCCATGAAATAATACATTTCTTAATTGATACAATACCTCAATTAATGCTTTTACAACATAAATTGCCGGGCAGTCTGTATTTGTTACATCTCTTTTTAGTGTGTAAGTATCACATTGATAATAATTAATTGGACTATTTTGTTTATTTGTTTCTATTAAAGTATCTATTTTTATAGGTTTAAGTTCTTGAAACATTAATCTAACTTGCTCTTTGCGTGTATTGCTTAATCTTTGATAATCAGGATGTGCTTGTAAATGCTCTAAGTTGTATTGAGTATGTGTATAATTGAAAATAGAGCGATTATTAGATTTTAGTTTTACTATAACTTTCATCTCTGTAACTTCACCTAAATATCTTCCATCGGTTCGCTTTAAAAAGTATTTGTCAGTTCTATATTCTCTATTATCAATTAAATTTATAGGATTTTTTTCTTTTAAGATATTTTCAAACCAAATGCGTCCATCTCTACCATCAATATGGTTTTGTAGTAGTTGATAATACAAGGCAGCTAAATTGCTTCTAAACTCTTCTCCTTCTTGAGAATTTGATTCCATTAAAGAATCAATTCCGTTTCTTACAGAATTTGGATGAGACTTAATTGCATTTATCTTTTCTCTATCACTATTTAATGTAGCAAAACTGCTATTATACCAAGCATTAAAAGGTATCCAAGCCTTTATAAAATAACCTATATAGTCTATATCAGACTGTTGTATCCAACGCTCTATATTTTCTTGACTAACCGGCATATTTACTCACTTTTAGAATTAATATATTCAATCGCTTTTTCTTCACTCTCTTCAATGGCAATTTCAACGGCTCGTTTGGCAGTTTCTAAAAGCTCTTCCGATTGCTTTTTTAACACAAAACTTTGCTCTACCAATTCGGCTATTTCTTTTTGTTTATCAAAATCGATTAAAGGAACAACGACATTTTCAATTTCTGAAACTCGCCAATGCAAAATAATAGAACCGCCCGCATCTCTTTGGGCTTGCATTTGAACCACTTTTGAATTTAATACAAGCGTTAAATATTCGGGAAGAACTTTTGTTTTATCTCTTACTTTCAAATGTAAAATTGCACCAGAAGTGATAAAATCGGCATCTTTTTTTAACATGTAGGCTGTTCCTACACTACCGTCTTTTGAGAAAAGAATAGTTTCCTTTTTAGGCTTTAAATTGTTTATCAATTCTTGGTTTGCTTTTACAAATTCGTTTGATAGTTTTTTGTCGGGTTCGGTTAAACCAAATTTATTGTAATCTGCTACCCGTAAAAACGGAATACCTTCGTCTGAATAATACTTTGACCCAGGTTCAATGGATTTTTTAATGGAAACCAAATTTTGCAATAAATCATAATCTTGCGATTTGACTTTTTCAATTACCTCTTCATACTTTTTCTGATAATATTCCGCGTCCAAACGACCGGTGGTAAGAAAACTTTCTTTAAACGATTTAATATTTACGGGTTCGTTGCTTGGTTCAAAATCTTTAAAACCAAGTTCTTTAAGTAGAATTTCTTCGGCGTTGGTGTAGGATTTCTTTGATGTTTCGGTCTTTTTTAATGAGTCTAAGAATAATGACTCAATTATATTTTGAAATTTACTAGATGCTACATAAATTAAAACCGTTTTTAAATCATCTATATTTAACCCTTTTTGAATTGCTCCCCGCTCTTTTCTGAGTAAGAGATTTTTACCGAATTTCGTATTGATATAAACTAATAAATAAGCTCCATTTATTTTGTCAGGTCTTAGTACTGTGCTTTTACAACTAAAAATTGCTGGTAAATCCTTTTTTGTTATTATGGCTGCATTTCCTAATGTGCCAACAACCGAAATAAGAACATCATTTTCCTTTAAAGCATATTTAATAAGTCTATTGTAATCTTTTTCTGGTAAATAAACATTATCATCATCCAATAATTTCATTGGTTTGACATCTTTGCCTCTAATATATCTGTATGCTGTATTCTTTGTATAATTATCTACAGTAAAAGCAGAACCAAAAGGACCAATAAGAAAATTCGATAGTTTGCTTAACTCAATACCACCTTTTGCTTTTATCAAGTTTTCATATGTCAAAAATTGCTTTTGGTAATATTCAGAATCGATACGTTTGCTATATTCCAAGTTAGATAAAAAAACCTCACTTACTTCCAGCCCTTCCAACAAAGCTTTATATTTGGCTTCGTTGAAAGGGCTATTTAAAAAAAACTTAATTTCTCCTTTTTGGCAAATTCGGCAAATGCTTCTGCGATACCATCTTTTGTTAATCCGTCATGGTTAAACAAGTCGTGTTTTACAATCAAGTGTCCGTGGCTGTCCAAAACATATTCATCCAAATCTTTTGGCGTAGTTTCATAATGTTCGGTAACATCGCTTACTTGGTTTTCTTTATTTTCAACTTCGGAAAGTTTTATGATATCTTTTTTCTTTAAAAATATTTTTTCTCCACTGTTGTCTTTACTTGGTTCTTGCATGGTGGCAAAGAAAATAGGGTAATCATCAACTTTCGGGCAAAGCTTATCGTCCCACTTTTGAACAAACAAAACGCTTGTTTTGGTGCCTGTGTGCGGTTTAAAAACATTGCCATGTAAACCTACTACCGCTAAAATACGTGCATGTTGGGTAATAAACTCACGGATATGCTTATCGCTACTGTTGTTAAATCGTCCTTGCGGTAGAACAATTGCCATTCGTCCGCCGGGTTTTAAGAAATCAAGGTTGCGTTCAATAAACAAAATATCTCTGCCTACTTTGGTTTGATATTTTCCGTTTGGTTTTTTACCAAGTTCGTATTTTGCTAAAATTCGACTTTCTTTTATGTCTCCGGCAAAAGGCGGATTAGCCATAAGAATATCAAATTGAAAATCGCGGTTGCTGTTTTTGTTGGCTCGTAATTTTTTTAGTTTTTTCCAGCCTTCAAAATAGACATCTTGCCAATCTTCGTCGCTTGTTTTTTCATCCCAACGCTCCCAGTCCAAAGTATTTAAATGTAATACATTGGTTTGTCCATCTCCGGCAATAAGGTTTAAAGTTCTTCCTACGCGAACGGCTTTTTCGTCAAAATCAATGGCAAAAACTTTATCGCGTACATAATCTAATTGTTCGGGCAGTTTTTCTTCTGTGGTGTAGAGATGGCTTTTTGAGATTCCTTTTGCTTTTAATTGATTTTCCCAAACATGAAAAATAGTATGCACAGGAAACCCGCAACTGCCGGCTGCTGTGTCTATCATTGTTTCGTGTGCTTGAGGATTTAACATTTTTACACACATATCAATTACATAGCGTGGTGTAAAATACTGCCCCTTTTCGCCTTTACTGCTTTTATTTATCAAGTATTCGAACGCTTCATCTACCACATCAAGATTAGAGTTAAATAGTTTTACATCTTGCAATGATGAAACACAAACCGAAAGGTGCGAAGGGGTTAGCATTATTTTATCATTCTCTTTAAAAACGCCTTCCCATTTATTTTTGGCTTTATCAAAGAGATGTTGAATTTTTGTTTTTAGTTCAGTTTCGGTTTCTCCATAATTTCTAAATTCAAGATGACGGTTTTTTTTGCGTCCGCTTTCCATTTCGTCGTAAAGTTTGGTAAAAATTAGTTTAAAAAGTTCTTCAAAAACATCCACACCGGCATTTGCTAAAACTTCATCTTCCATCTCTAAAATCAAATCTTTTAACGATTTTCTTTCGCTAACAAGCTTATCTTTTTTGATTAAATCATCAATCGTCCATCTCTCTTCTAATATATCTGAGAGTTTTTGGTCAGCTCTTGGTATACCCGGAATATCTTCAAAATAATTTGGGTCTTTTCTGTGATAAAATGAAATAGAATCACCGTTACTCCAAATTCCAATAGGTGCACCAGTTGCATTACAGTATGATTTTAATTGCTCTTTACCATCTTTTAGTTTTGGCTTTTTTAATTCTACCATTATGTATGGTGCTGTGGTTTGGTCTTTATCAAAAATGACAATATCGGCTCGTTTTTTCTCTCTGCCAAATGAAACAGCATATTCAAGCTCCATCCTGTCAATTGGGTAGCCATAATCTTGATTAAGCACTAAAATATAAAGTTGCCTTACTACCTCTTCGGGTGTAAGTTTAATATCTTTTTTTCTTACTAAGCATTTTACATAAGGAACAAACTTACCTTTAACTTCTTTAGTAAAAATATTTTCTTCAAGAAATTTGATTTTTTCTTCGCTAAATTGAGTTAATTTATAATTTGAATCTTTAAGTATTTCCGATAGTGTCATTTTTTGATTATATATCATTTATATTCCTCTGTTTTTACCTATAGTAATATTTTAGGAGATAATTACAGCTTCTCGTAAATTTATTTAGAGAAACTATAAACCCTTCCTGCCTTTTAATGCAACCAAACTTTAACAAATTTTAGCAAACTTTGACTAAATGGTGGTTTGTAAAGTACTTTTTAT
>JALVTH010000058.1 GCA_027036015.1 Campylobacteraceae bacterium | reverse complement strand
TAAAAAGTAGTGGAGTCAAATGATAGTAATAGCATTTCATCATAAAAGGTTTTCTTCACCTTTTCCCTCTTTAATTGGATTAACTTCTTTATTAGATACTGCATTTTTTGTTCAAAAGAGTATTGTCTCAATATAGGGATCTGAGCTTAACTGTTCTGATTCCTAATATTGGTTTGATATTTAATGGTATCATTTGCGTTATTCTTATTTATTATTTAGTGTGGAAATAGAGAGAATTTGCTTATATTTATGTTATAATGAACAAAATATAAAAGAGGAGTTTAAAATGTATACAATTAAACTCGAAGTAAATGATAAGTTTTATGATAAAATCATGACTTTTTTAAAAAATATACCTGTTAAAAATATTATTGTAGAAAAAAAAGCTGATAAAAAGCAGAAAAATGAAAAAAATGATATAGTCAGCTTTTTCCAATCAAGCCCGATTGTCGGAGAGATTTCTTTAGAAAGAGATAAACAAAACTATATTGATAGGGTAAATTTTTGAAGTATTTATTAGATACTAATATAATTTCTGAGCTTATATCTAAAACTCCTAATAAAAATGTTGTAAATTTCATATTAAAATTAGAAGAAGATAGTTTATATTTAAGTGTTATAACTATTGGAGAAATAAAAGCTGGCATAGAAAAATTGGATAATGGCAAAAAGAAAGAAAAACTACTAAATTGGTTAGAAAAAGATCTCTTAACAAGATTTGAAAATAGAATAATTGATATTGATAAAGAGGTTATGCTTCAATGGGGATTTATTACCGCTAAACTTAAAAAAGAGGGCAAACCTTTACCCATTATGGATTCTCTCATAGACTCTATAGCACAAGCAAAAAATCTTGTATTACTTACCAGAAATGAGAAAGATTTTAAAGATTTCGATATTAAAATAATAAACCCTTTTAAAATTGAGTAAGATTGTCTCAATTATAAGTGGCGCAGCAAGTAAAGCAAGTGGCGGAGACTTTGTGCAAGGTGCACTGAGTGCTATGGTGGTGTGGTTGTATAATGAAATTGATGCTTAGGCAGAGCTTTATGGGATATCAAGTTCTGAGAA
Source organism: Campylobacteraceae bacterium (assembly GCA_027036015.1). Taxonomy (GTDB): domain Bacteria; phylum Campylobacterota; class Campylobacteria; order Campylobacterales; family Sulfurovaceae; genus JAADEQ01. The sequence goes on along the minus strand of JALVTH010000058.1, from coordinate 20,941 downwards.
TGAAAAAAATATTAGAGATGAAAAAGTTTTTAAAGTAGTTAAAAATTTTGGAAGAGGGATAGCTTCAATTTTTAAAGGCTTATATAATTTTGGAGATTATTTAGGTAGATTAAGTGGCTTAAGAGATTGGCAAGAGGGGAGTGTAGTTTTAAGAAATTATTATCGGGAACAAGCACTAAAACAGACTAAATATATTTATAAAATAGGAAGATTTATAGTCACCAATCCTATAGCTAGAGATTTAGCAATCCATTCGGCTCAGTATTATATTAAGAAAAATCCAGAATATGTAATAGGAAGATTTTTGACTGGTACAATTTTGTCCTATAGTGTAGGAGGAATAAAAGGAGGTGGCCCAATAATTCCATTTTCTGCAACAGCAGGAGATGTTTCATATACAGCAAATAAGATAGATAGTTTTGTTAGAGGAGTGGTTTATGGATACTAATAAAGTTTTTTTTCAAAGAAAAATATTGTTTTTTTTAGGAAAAAGAAAATATAAAGATTATCTAATAGAGTGTTCTTTTTTAGCTTCTTTTTTATTGCATAGTTTAAATATAATTTTTATACTTGGAGGGTGGATTTTTATTGCATATTTTTTTGATTTAATTTTTAATTTTAAAGTGGGTTATATAAGCACTTTGTTAGCAGTAATATTATGGATAATTTTTAATTTTTTATATATTTATTTTATGCCATGTAAATATAAAAAGGGGGAAAAGGGGTCTATCATTACTTTTAGCAAGAGATAGAGGCAATTTCAATTAAAGTAATATAATATTTAGAGATGAAGAGATGTGGAATGATAATGATTTTATGATAGAAGTATCTATAACTAAATATCCATTCAATAAAAGCAAAGCAAAAAGCTTTGCTTTTAAAATTATTCAGTTACTTCAACTTCTACTTCTGGACCTTCCCAGATTCCATGCTTAGTGCAGTAAGCATGAGCTACAAGTTTAAGTTTGCTTTTCATTGGTCTAATATAAAAAGTTACTTTTGCATGAGATTTTTCGTTTCCAAAAGTTCCTGGCACAAAGCAAGTATGAGCTAATTTTGTTTCACCATCATAAAGAGTGATTGATTCGATGTAATGATCAAAATCATCTGGGTGAGTGTATTCTTGACCCATTTGAACTGTTACTTCAAAAAGTTCACCTTTTTTTGCTGTTTTTTCACAGCTAATAAATGGAGAGTGTCTGTCGATATAGTCTTTTTTTGCTTCTTTGTCAATTTGAGCAATATCTGTATATTTATTTACCTTTGGCATGGTTTATCCTTTTTTTTATTTTTTTGTAAAGGTATTATAACATAAAATTTTTGTAATTAGGATAAAATTTCTCCTAATTACTACTATTTTCATCTTTTATATGGCTTAATGCCCATTTGCGTAACAGCTCAATTTCATTTTTACTTAATTTTGCATCTTTATGAATCCATAAATACTCTTTTGGTGGCATCTTAAAACGAACTGAGTGAGCAATTTGTTTGAAAAGCTTTTCTTGACGCTCTTTGGAATATTGATTAAAAATAGAAAAGTTAAGCCAAGCTCTTCCATTTTTAATGTTTGAGTGAACTCCGATTGAAAATGGTGCAATATGGCCATACCAAGGTATTTTTACATGATTTGAATGGCAGTCGTAACAACTTCTTTTAAGTATTGCTATAACTTTTTGTGGTGCTTTTATTTCATCTTGTGGCGTAGCTTTAGGTGCTGGAGGAATTTTAATTTGAATAAGTTGTAAAAGCAAAAATACCCCAACAACCCAGCCTACAATAATTTTAATGACTTTCATTTGGCAAATCTTTTCCTAAGATGGTGCATTGTTTTGTAATTGCACAAGCTGGACAAAAACCAATAATGCCAGCAATGAGTGGAATAATTCCTAAATAAAACCATTTAATACCTGTTTTAATGCCAAGCCCAATTAAAATAAGTCCTAAAATAATTCTAAAAGGGCGGCAAAATTTAGCCATTTTCTTTGCATTAATAGCCATAAATTCTCCTTATAAAATCCATTATTTTTATTAATTTTTGCAATTAAATCAAAGTATACCCAAAATTTGTGCAATAATGGTGGAATTATTTATCCACCCTTAAAGCTTCAGCACTTTCAAGCTCCATAATTTTCCATGGTAAGCCTTGTTTATTAAGCTCTTCCATAAATGGATCTGGGTCAAATTCTTCCATGTTATGAACACCTTCTTTCCACCAAATTTTATCAAGCATTAGTTTTGCTCCAATCATTGCAGGAACGCCAGTTGTATAACTTACAGCTTGGCTTAATACCTCTTGATAACACTTTTGATGGTCACTTACTTGATAGATATAAATTGTTTTTTTCTTACCATCTTTAAATCCTGTTACTACAACACCAATATTTGTTTTTCCTTTTGTGCGAGGACCTAAAGATGCTGGATCTGGTAAAAGAGCTTTTAAAAATTCAAGTGGCACAATTTTACAGCCATTAAATTCAATTGGCTCAATTCCAAGCATTCCAACATTTTGCAAACATTTCATATGTGTTAAATAGCTTTGACTAAAAGTCATAAAAAAGCGAATTCTTTTTAAACCTTTAATATTTTTTACTAAACTCTCCATCTCTTCATGGTAAAGCAAATAGCTATCACGTGGACCTATTTCTGGGTAATCCCATACTTGTTTAATCTCCATTGGTTTTGTTGTAATCCATTTTCCATTTTCCCAATAGCGTCCATTTGCACTTACTTCTCTTAAATTAATTTCTGGATTAAAATTTGTTGCAAAAGGATAGCCATGATCTCCAGCGTTACAATCTAAAATATCAATTGTTTCAATCTCATCAAAATAGTGTTTTTGAGCATACGCACAAAAGACATTTGTTACACCTGGATCAAATCCACTACCAAGTAGAGCCATAGTATGAGCTTTTTTAAAATCTTCATCTCTTGCCCATTGCTCTTTATATTCAAAATTTGCAGTATCTGGATGCTCATAATTTGCAGTGTCTAAATATGCAACTCCTGTTGCACTACAAGCATCCATGATAGTTAAATCTTGATAGGGCAAAGCTACATTAATAACAATATTAGCATTTGTTTTTTTAATTAAATCAATGACTTCTTGAGTATTATTAGCATCTACTTTAGCTGTATTAATTTCAACTCCAACTTTTTCTTTAATATTTTTTGCAATTACATCACACTTTTGTTTTGTTCTACTTGCAAGCGTTATATTGCCAAAGCTTTCTTTATTCATTGCACACTTAAAAGCAACGACATTTCCAACTCCACCAGCTCCAATAATTAAGGTATTTCTACTCATTTTCATCCTTTGAGAAAAATTTTAATATTCCAAATTTTAAATCTTTTCCTGTAAGTATATAATGAAACTCATTAATATTATTAACTAAAAGTTCAAAATCTTCTTTTGCTTCTTTTGTTGCGGCAATTAAAAATGTATCACTCACCTTTACTTCGTAATTTTGAGGAGGCAAGAAGGTAACTTGCTCTTTTCTGTTTTTAACGAGTAAAAAGGCGATTTTTGCTTCTTTGTTTCTATCTTCGAGTGATTTTGAGAGCTCTTTAAGTGTTACTTTACCATCATTTTTAAGAAATTGATGCAAAGCAAAGGCTTTGTTTTTTGAAACTTTTAATTCAAAAATTTCAACCTCATCACCAACTCTTTGTTTTAGCATGCGAACAACTCTCTCTCCCCATGCTTCATTTTGGCGATAAACCTCTTCTAAAAAGATTCTTGCAAGAGGAGTGTGAATAATAAGTTGCACATATTCAGAAGTTATAGCTTCTAAAATATAGTTTCTATCAATTTTTGCTGATTGAAAGATTGTTATGTCTTCTATTGAGTTTTCTCTTGCAATTGTGTAGATATTTGGGTTAAGTTTTTTTGCTGTAAGTAAAATTGTAAGATTAATTAAATCATCTTTTGTAGCTGCTACAATTGCAACTGCTTCTTTTACTCCTGCTTCTTCAAGCAATTTATAATCTTGCTTATCTCCAAAGAGTGCACTTTGTTTAGTTTGTTTATATTGGCTTGATTTTAAATCAATATAACTAAAAGACAAATTGGCTCTCTCTAATGCTTTCCCTAGGGCTTGCCCCATTCTACCATAGCCACAAATAATGTATTTGCCTCTTGGCAAAACTTCAATTGTGTCAACTTTTAGTGGATGTTTATAAAACATCATCTCAAGAAGCCATAAAGCTGGAGCATCAAGAGCTAAATAAAAGCGATTTCCAATGAGTTCAAATGGATCAATAATGCTTTTAATACCTAAATTTTTTAAGTGTTCGCTTTGTGCTTTTGTTGTAGATTTAATAACTAAATCGATTCTTTCATTTAAAAGTCTTGCAAGAAGTGCAATTTTAGTATTTTTAAAATCGTTGTTAAAAAGGACTATAAGTGCTTTGCAATTTCTTTTTTTAATACCAGCTAACTTTAAAATTTCTGGATTATCTATATTTGCACTGAGTGCATATACTTCTGGAATAAAATTTTCAAGTTCAAGTGCTTCGATTTTCTCTTGTGATTTATCAATAACAACAATTCTTTTTGTGCCATTTAATTTGTTAATAAGAGTTTTTGTAATATTGTTATAGCCTAAAATAATGATAAAAGGCTCTTTTAAATCTTTTATTTTTCGCTTGAATCTTGCAAGATTAATTTCTGCTAAAAGCTGCTTATCTTGAACAAGTGTAACTAAAGCTCCAATTGCATAAAACCATCCAATTACAGCAATAAAAATAGAAAAAATAACCCACATTCGCTGGGCATAGGTAAATTCATAAGGAATTTCACCAAATCCAATAGTTGAGGCCATATAAGTAACAAAATAGATGGCATCTAAAAAGTTCATATGGTATGGTTTGCCATTGCTATCAACTCCTGGAATTAAAACCATACCTAAAATAGAAATTGCCATAGTAGCAATCAAAACAATAAGCGGTGTTCGCATTCTGCGAACAATAATCCAAAAAATAGTATCGTGCTCTCTCATATTATCGCTTTGATTTGAGCGTATCACCTATAAATAGAATTACTGAGACAATATTTGCCATAAGTGCACCACCAGAAAGAGATACAATTATTTGAGCAGAATTTGTTACATCATGCATAACATACAAAGCTATTCCCCAAACGATTGCTGCACTAATTAATTGAATATCTGCTACTAAACTTGTAGCAAGAAGAACTGAACCAAGTTGTGTTTTATCTCCAAGTTTTAAGATAGTAGCAATAAGGTTTACTACAATTGTTGCAAAAAGTTCATAAGGACTATGGTGTGAGAATTTATCTATATCACCATAAAAAAAGCCAAAGTTGAGTGTCATAGCCATAATAATGAAAAAGCCAGAAATTATTTTTTGCGTATTCATACAAACCCTTTAGATGGTAAAGTATTGCAATATTATAATATTTTTTTTAAAAAAATTTATATTTTTTGGCAATTTAAAGTATAATTATTGCTAAAAAAGGCAAAGTGATGGTGCAAATTGATAGTGAACTAATAGCTCACATGCAAAACCCCCATAATTATGGTCGAATTGAGAATGCTGATAGTATTGGAATTGGGAAAAATCCACAAAATGGCGAAGAGGTTATTGTTTATATTAATGCAGTGAAAAAAGATAACGATTTTATGATAGAAGATATTGCATTTGAAGCAATTGCTTGTATGACAACAGTAGTTGCTGGCTCTATCATTACAAATGAGGCAAAGGGTGTGAGCTTTGAAATGGCACGAGATTTAATTGCAACAACTTTGGGTTTGCTTGAAAATGTTCCGCCCGAAGAAGCAGCTTGTTCTGAAATTGTGGCTTTGGCTTTGCAAGCAGCAATTGATGGCTTTTTAGAAACATTAAAAAGTGGTAAAAAACAAACTCTAATTTACAAAATAAAACAGAGTTGTTCGCCAAATAAAGAATTTAATGCTGTGGAAAAGGATGAAAAATGACAAAAGTTTTCGTTAAAGTGCATGAACTTTGGTTAGAGATGTTAATGGCTTCTTTTATGAGTCAAAACTTAGAGAGCAAACGTAATTTAAACGATTTTAGTGATATCTTGTTTCGTCACTTTACTTGGATTGAGCGTTTGCTAATTAAAGAAGGGATTGAGTATGATTATAATAGAGATCAAATTCCTATAAAAGTAGAAAACTTAAAAGTTATTTTGCAAGATTTAATGCGAAGAATTAATGAAGTTTTACTTATGTTAGCACTGCTTAGTGATGATGCGTTGGCAAATAGAATAAAAACTGATTTAGAATATATGCTTTTTGTTTTAGAAAAAATGCCAGATGAAAAAGTAACAGCATTTAATATGAACAGAAAATATAAAAATATTACATTAAGTGATGAGGCAACAGATGCTTTTACACTTTTTTTGTTTGAAGAGAGTTACAAAGAGTATGAGCTTATTATGATTTATAACTATTTAAAAGCACACTCAAATGAAGATTATTTAAATAAAATCTTTCAAATTTTAGTTGATGAGAGCTTTTTTCATTTAAAAAATTTTGGTGAAATGATGGCACAAATGGGCATTTTGGGTGTGCCACGAGTGATTCATAAATCATTATATCAAATTGAAGATGTTGTTGAGTTTTTAAAAAATGGCATTGATGAAGAGCTTGCAGCAAAAGAAGAGTGTAAAAATTTATCAAAAGCAGTAGCAAAAGATAGTATTGAACTTGCTAAATTTTTTGATTTTATTAACTATCAAGAAAACTATCATATTGCACTAATGAAAGATGCACTACAATATTATGAAAATAAGGGTTTAAATGTATAGGAGTTTAAGTTCAATTTTTTCAAATTATTTTGGGCGTTTTGCTGCAAAAGAGTTTCCAAAACCAATTCAAAACTTTATAAATAATTTCTATGTTAAGCTTTTAGGGCTTGATATGAGAGAATTTCAAAATCCAAATGAATATAAGAGTTTAAAAGATCTTTTTATAAGAGCCCATAAAAAACCAAAACAAATTGATGCATCAATTACATCAGTTATTGCACCTTGTGATGCACGAATTGTTGGGATTGGTAAAGTCAAAAAAAATCAAGCTTACCAAATTAAAACAATGGAGTATAAAATAAATGAACTTTTAGATATTATGCCATCTTCAAAAGTATTGGAAGGGGCTGAATTTATTAACTTTTATCTCTCTCCAAAAGATTATCACAGATACCATATGCCATTTGATGTAAAGGTTCTTTCGCTTAAATATATTCCAGGAAAGCTTTATCCTGTAAATTTACCTTTTTTAAAGCATAAAAAAAATTTGTATCTTGAGAATGAGCGAGTTGTTATTGAAGTTTTGGATAGATTTAATAAACGCCATTTTATTGTTTTAGTTGGTGCATTAAATGTTGGCAAAATGGTAGTTCTATTTGAAAAAAAAGTTAAAACTAATAGTGGAATGAAAGCATTTCATACAACATATAAAGAGCCTTTACTACTAAAAAAAGGAGAGCTTTTTGGATGGTTTGAGATGGGCTCAACTATAGTAATAGTTAGTGAAAAAGATGCTATTAGATGGAATGTAAGTGAGGGGGATAAGGTGCAATTTTCACAAGTAATTGGAGAGTTAAACGATGAAAATTAAAGAGATTCAAGAATTTAGTGAGATACGAACCAAAGCCAGAGCTTATTTATGTTTTATTTTAAGTAGAGCCATTCCTAGTAGAGTTCCAGGAATTGAGGTAAAAGATTTAAAAGTTGCGCTAAAAAGTATTGCTAAAACATTGCGCTATGTAGAAGCAATGTATATATTGGATGCAAGTGGAAAGCAAGTTATAAACACTATTAGCCTTGACCCGCAGTTTGCAAGAAAAGGAATTGGCGAAAGTAGAAGCAATAGAGCATATTATTATAAAGTTATTAAAGATAAAAAGTGTATTTTGACTGATCCTTATCCTTCAATTAAGAGTAATACCTTAGTTGTAACTGCGGCTTACCCTATTTTTAATGAAAAGAATGAGTTAATTTATATAGTTTGCATAGATATTACTTTAGAAAATATTTTAAAAATGGTGCATAGCTCTTCTATTGATTCTATTAGTGGAAGAGCAATTCGATATATCTATGCTGGCTTTTCTTTTGCTTTGGCTTTTGTTGCTTTTTTGTTATTTGTAAAAGGGGTTTTTAGTATTATTGATTTTGGAGTACATTTAAGTTCAATTAAGCTAAAAGATGTTTTTGAGTCAACTATTTTGCTTACGCTTTCTTTAGCAATTTTTGATTTGGTAAAAGCACTCTTTGAAGAAGAGGTTTTAGGAGAGAATAAAAAACAGCATGAGAGTGATATTCATCGAACAATGGTAAAATTTATTGGTTCAATCATTATTGCACTTTCAATTGAAGCTTTGATGCTTGTTTTTAAATCGGCTTTGACTGATACATCAAAATTGCAATATGCTGTAATGCTTTTGCTTGGAATTACAGCTTTAATTATTGCTTTGTCTATTTATATTAAAGCTTTAACTAAAGAGCGCTAATGGTTTTAATTTTTGATTTAGATGGAACCTTAGTTGATAGCTCAAAACTTTTGAGTAACTCAATTAATTTTGTTAGAAAACACTTTGCTTTACCACCTTTAAGTAAAGATGAAGTAATGCAAAGTATTAGTAAAACCAATATTAATTTAAGTCAATATTTTTATCATATTGATGAAGTAACTCCAAAACATAGAGCTCTTTTTTATGAGTATTATACAAAAAATGCCACAAAAGAGTTAAAGCTTTTTGATGGAGTAAAAGAGTTTTTAAAACGTATCCAAAAAGATTTTACTTTAGCTCTTGCAACAAATGCTTACAAAGAATCAACTTTGATTGCTTTGCAAACACTTGGAATTGGTGTTTTTTTTAAGATGGTAGTTTGTGGCAATGAAGTAAAAGAGCCAAAACCATCACCCTTGATGATAGAAAAAATTTTAACTACTCTAAAGTGCCAAGAAGCGCTTTTTGTAGGTGATGGTGATACAGATAAAGAGGCAGCTAAAAAGGCAGGTATTCCTTTTATAAGGGTTGATTTTTTATATAAAAAAAATGGAATTAGCTCGTTTAATGAACTTGAAAATAAAATTTATAGTATAATTGCAACAAAGGAGTTAAGATGAATTTGCAAAAGAGTCAAAAAGCATTTGAAGAGGCAAAAGAGTATATTCCAGGTGGGGTCGATTCTCCTGTGAGAGCTTTTAAAAGTGTGGGAGGAACTCCTCCTTTTATTGCAAAAGGAGAAGGAGCCTTTATTTATGATATAGATGGCAATAGATATATCGATTATGTGCAAAGTTGGGGACCACTTATTTTTGGACATTGTGATAAAGATATAGAGCAAGCTGTTATTGAGACAGCTAAAAAAGGGCTTAGTTTTGGAGCTCCAACACTGCTTGAGAGTGAGCTTGCAAAAGAGATTGTCTTTTTGTTTGATTCAATCCAAAAGATTCGTTTTGTTAATTCTGGAACAGAAGCGGTTATGAGTGCTTTGCGTCTTGCAAGAGGCTATACGAAAAAAGATGACATTATCAAATTTGCTGGATGTTATCATGGACATAGCGATTCGCTTTTAGTACAAGCTGGAAGCGGTGCAGCAACTTTTGGAACCCCAAGTAGTCCAGGAGTGCCAGAGGATTTAACAAAGCATACCCTCATAGCTCGTTATAATGATATTGAAAGTGTAAAGCAATGTTTTGAAGCAAGTAAAAATGTTGCATGTGTTATAATTGAGCCAATTGCTGGAAATATGGGCTTAGTTCCAGCTGATGAAGCATTTTTAGAAGAATTAAGAGCTCTATGTGATGAAAATGAAGCTTTACTTATTTTTGATGAGGTAATGAGTGGTTTTAGAGCTACACTAACAGGAGCTCAAGGCATTACAAAAGTAAAACCAGATTTAGTTACACTTGGTAAAGTAATTGGAGGGGGAATGCCTGTTGGGGCTTTTGGAGGAAAAGCTGAAATTATGGATATGCTCTCACCAGTTGGGCCTGTGTATCAAGCTGGAACACTTAGTGGAAATCCAGTAGCAATGGCAGCAGGTCTTGCAGCTATTAGAAAGCTTAAAAACAATCCTTCAATTTATGTAGATTTAAGTAAAAAAGCAAAGCGTTTAATGGAAGGATTTCAAGCAGCTGCTAAAGCTGAAGAGATTCCTTTTGTTACGGAAGTAAGAGGTTCTATGTTTGGCTTTTTCTTTAGCGATAGGGAGGTGAAAAATTTTGATGATGCACTTGCAAATGATACAAATGCTTTTGCCATATTCCATCAAGCGATGTTAAATGAAGGAATCTATCTTGCTTGCTCTTCTTTTGAGACAGGTTTTATTAGCACTGCAATTAGTAATGAAATGATAGAAGAAACAATTGAAGCAGCCTATAAGGCTATGAGAGTAGTAAGCGATGCAAAAAGAGCCTAAATATAAAAAAGTAATAGAAGCAGCAGATGGCTTAAGTCTTGGAATTTCTGTTGTTGTTGCTATTTTGCTTGGAGTTGCAATTGGCTATGGGCTAAAAAAGCTTTTTTCATATGAATGGCTTTTTTGGCTTGGTGTATTTTGGGGTGTAGGGGCTGCAATTTTAAATATCTATAAAGCTTATAAAAAACAAAAAAAAGAATTAGATAAATTGGCAAAAGATCCAAGATATCAGCGAAAAATTTTTGATGAAGAAGAGGATGATTAATTGCAAATTACACGACTTACGCTTTTGCTTTTGGGATTCTTTTTTTTAACGGTAAGCTTGATGTATTTATTTGTCTCAAAAGAGATTTTGATAAATTTTATCGTTGCTTTTGTAAGCGCAAGTATCGTAATTTTAGCAAGCTTTATAACTTATAAAAATCTTGTTCTAAGGCGCTTAGAAAATGAACAAGCACATTTTGACGATCGAGATTATTTGAGTAAAATAGAAGATCCATATAATTTAGATCAAGAGTTAGAAGCAAGCGACGTTAAAGAAGTAATTAAAAAAGAAAAAAAGCTTTTAAAGCAAAACAAAAGAGGAATTAAAGCAATTTTTAGTGATAGTGTGAATGCTTTTAGTTTTGAGCGAATTTTAGCTTATGTTCTCTTAATTGGAGGCTTTTTTTATCTTTTAAATAAAGGTTATTTAAATTTGAAATATTATTTACTCTTTTTGATTTTTCCTACTATAATTGTATTAGTTTATCTCTTATTTGAGGCAAAAAGAAAATGAGAATAAAAAAGGGTTATATTATTCTTTTACTCATTGCTATTATTTGGTATGGTATACATAAATATCATCAACATCAAAAATTTAAAGAGGTTGAGCAAAAAACGCATAAAATTTTTACTTTGATTGCAAAGCAAGACATTTCTTTAATTCAAGATTTATTAGATAATAATTTAAGTCAATTTATCTCTTTTGATAAAATTATGCAATTTTGCGAAAGTTTAAATTATCAAAAAATTAAGGTAGAACGTTATAAAGAAAAGAATAATACATTAAAAATTGAAGGAAAAATTTTTGAAAATAATGCTTCACTTCCTTTTACATTGGTTTTAAAAGAGAATAATACAACTAAAATTAAGCAATTTCAAGTTGGCAATAACTCTTTAACAAAAATTGATTTTTCGTTCCCTATTGTTGCAAAATAGTTGCAACATTTTTGGCACTTCCATGTTTGAGGTAATTTCGTAAAATTTTATTATTCTTATCAAACTTGCTAAAATCAAAAGAGCTTAAAGCTTGCAAAAGATTTTTTGGTGTTACTTTATCTTGCAAAAACTCTTGATGCATTGGTTCTTTGCCCATTTTTTCAAAGAAAATATTTGCAAGTCCAATGTAATTTAGTTTAACTAAGTGTTTTCCAATAAAAAAGTCAATTGGTTTTGCTTTATAAACTAAAACAAAAGGAGTATTCATTAAGGCTGCTTCAAGCGTAGCAGTTCCTGAACAAATAAAAGCAAAATCAGCTTCTTGTAAGGCTTTATAAGAGTCAAAAATAATATTAAAATGAGAAATATCACCATAAAGAAAGAGTTTATTTTTTAAAAATGGAGGGATTGCTAATAAAAGGCGTTTATTTTTTAGCTTTTTTGCCACTTCTAAAAAAATTGGCATAAGTTTTGTTATTTCGCTAATTCTACTTCCTGGCATAAAAAGAATGCGCTCTATTTTTGTTGGAATTTTTTTTGAAAAGGTTATTTTATCAAGCAAAGGATGGCCAACATATTCAATATTTGCTTCTTTTGGATAGAGCTCTTTTTCAAAAGGTAAAATAGAAAGTAATTTATCAATTGTATTTGCAAGAGTATAAACTCTTTTTTCTTTCCAAGCCCAAGCTTGTGGCAAGATATAATAGATAAGTTCTAAATTGGGGTAGTGCTTTTTTAATTTTTTTGCCAAAGGTAAATTAAAACCTGAACTATCTATTAGTAAAACTTTATTAACATTTGCAGCCTCTTTTACCATTTTGTTTGCAAGCTTATAAAAAAAAGGTAAAGATTTTATAGCATCACTAAAACCCATTATGGCTTTATCTTGCATATCTATTATTGGTGAACCAAGCTCTTTAGAAAACACACCTTTTAAGGTTATATTATGAGTGTGTTTTAATACTGAAGCAAGATGAAGATTGGCTGAATATTCAAGTGCACTAACAAGTAACCTCATAAAAGCTCTTTTTTTGTATAATTATACTAAATTAAACTCAAGGTAACTCAATGAAAGATGTAATAGCATTTTTAAAAGAACAAGGTAATTTAAAAATAATTGAAGAAGAGCTTGATGTGGAGCTTGAAATTCCACATGTTGCATATATTGAAGTAAAAAAAGATAATTCACATCCTTTGCTTTTTACAAATCCTATCTATAGAGCAAAAAAGATTAAATATGATATTCCAGTTTTGATGAATATTTTTGCAAATTATGAGATTACAAAAAAAATTTTTCAAAAAGACCCAAACGTAATTGGACAAAAAATAGAAAAGTTAATGAAATTTAAACCTCCAAAAAGTTTGATTGATAAGATAAAAATGCTACCAGAGTTAGTCTCTTTAAAAAATGTTTTTCCAAAGCGCCTTAAAAGCAAAGGTATATGCCAAGAAGTAATTTTTAAAGGTGAAGAAGTTGATTTAACAAAGCTTCCAATTTTAAAAACATGGGAAGAAGATGGAGGGCGCTTTATTACAATGGGGCAAGTTTATACCCAAAGTTTAGATGGCTCAATGCAAAATGTTGGAATGTACCGCTTACAAGAGCTTGGTAAAAATAAGCTTGCTATGCATTGGCAAATTCACAAAGATGGGAATGATTTTTTTTCTCAATATAAAAAAGCTAATAAAAAAATGCCAGTTTCTATTGCAATTGGAGGTGATCCACTCTATATTTGGTGTGGTCAAGCTCCTATGCCTCATGGTATGTTTGAACTTTTACTTTATGGACTTATTCGAAATAAAAATGCAAGATTGGTTAAATCAATAACAAATGATATTTATGTGCCTGAGGATGTTGATTTTGTCATAGAAGGTTTTGTTGATCCAAATGATTTTGCAATTGAGGGTCCTTTTGGAGATCATACTGGATATTATACTTTACCAGAACCATTTCCAGTAATGGAAGTAACAGCAATTACTCATAAAAAAAATCCAATCTTTGCTGCAACTGTTGTTGGAAAACCTCCTTTAGAAGATAAATATTTTGGCTGGGCGACTGAGAGAATTTTCTTACCTTTATTAAAGCCGTTAGCTCCAGATTTAATTGATTATAATATGCCAGAAAATGGGGTGTTTCATAACTTAATTATTGCTAAGATGGAGCATAAATATCCAGGGCATGCCAAACAATTTATGCATGCATTTTGGGGAGTAGGGCAAATGAGTTTTGTAAAACATGCTATTTTTGTTAAAGAAGATGCTCCAAAACTTACAGATTATGAAGCCATTACAAAATATATTTTAAATAGAATCTCAAAAGATCGTATTTTTATTAGTGAAGGCATTATTGATCATTTAGATCACGCAAGTTGTAAACAATTTGTTGGAGGAAAACTTGGAATTGATGCAACAGGTGAGAAAGTTGCTAAAAAAATTGAATCAATTGAAGATGAAAAGCTTTTATCTCTTATGCAAGAATTAGCCCCAGAAGTTAAAGCATTAAAGACTTATTACAAAGAGTGTGCAAATCCAATAACAGTTATTGCTGTTGAAAAAAAAGAGAGTATTTTACATCTTTTTAAAAAATTAGAGCCTTTAGAAAAACATCTTGCCATTTTAGTTGCAGTTGATACTTTTAATAATGATTTAGAAAATCCATATATGCTAATTTGGAGAGTTGTTAATAATATTGATGCAAAAAGAGATATTCTTTTAGAGCTATTTATTGGAATAGATGGAACAAATAAAAGCGCGCTTGATGGAATGCAAAGAGAGTGGCCAAATGATGTGCATTGCACAAAAGAGGTGTTAGAAAAGCTAAAGCATAAAGGTATAATTGATATTGATGAGGAGTTTATTAAAAAATTTGGTTTATTGGAGTATCAATTATATTAGTAAAAGAAAATAATTTTCTTTTAAGAAAAGTTTGCTATAATAAAGTTTCAAAAAAATTTTAAAAAGGATTGTAAATGTTAGTAACAAAAAAAGCACCAGATTTTACAGCTCCAGCTGTATTAGCAAACGGAGAAATTGTAGATAATTTTAATCTCTATGAAAACTTTGGAGAAAATGGAACAGTTTTATTTTTCTATCCATTAGATTTTACTTTTGTATGTCCTTCAGAGCTCATTGCTTTTGATCATAGACTTGAAGAGTTTAAAAAAAGAGGAATTAATGTCATTGGATGCTCTGTTGATTCACAATATAGCCACTTTGCATGGAGAGAGACTCCAGTAGAAAAAGGTGGAATTGGAAAAGTTGGCTATCCTCTTGTAGCAGATTTAACAAAACAAATTGCAAGAGATTATGATGTATTATTTAATGAATCTGTTGCATTAAGAGGTTCATTTTTGATTGATAAAGATGGAACAATTCGCCATGCAGTAATTAATGATTTACCACTTGGAAGAAATATTGATGAAATGATTAGAATGGTTGATGCAATGCTTTTTACAAATGAACATGGCGAAGTATGTCCAGCAAACTGGGAGCAAGGAAAAGAGGGAATGCAAGCCAACCCTCAAGGTGTAGCTGAATATTTAGCAAAACATGCCAATGAGCTATAATTTTTAGCCCTTTTTGGGCTATTTATGCATATTTTACCAAATGCTCCAAAAAGATTGTTAATAGAACAAAAAGAGAAATTCCAGCTGCTTTTGTATACATTTTATTAGCTGTTATAAAAACAAGCATAAATGTAGCAATTACCATGATTGCAATATCAAAGCGATAAATAAAAAAGTTTAATTTAATTGGCTTAGCTATTGCTGCAGCTCCAAGAGCAACTGAAATGTTTGCCATATTTGAACCAATAATATTTCCAATTGCCATGTCAGCTCTATTTTTTAATGCAGCCATAATTGAAACGACAAGTTCTGGCAGTGAGGTTCCAAGTGCAACTAAAAAAACTCCAATTATCCATTCACTTACCCCAAAATTTCTGGCAATGTTTGAAGCACTCTTAACCAAAAAGTCAGCTCCATAAACGACGCCTAAAAAGCCTGCAATTAAAAAAAGAGTAACTTTTAAAGGATTGAAACTATTTTTTTCTATCTCTTCTTCAGTTAATTCAAGGGTTTCTTTATCGTTTTTAATTAAAAATAAAATATATCCAAACATTAAAAAAAGCAAAGCAATGCCGCTAATTCGGCTAATTTCGTTATCTATTACCAATGCTAAAAAAATTAATACTGGAAAGAGTGCCCAAGAGCTATCTTTTGCAAAAAAATCTCTTTTTGGCGTAATTTTTTTTGCTAAAAGTAAAACTGACCCCAAAACAAAAGTAATGTTAATAATGTTACTTCCAACTATATTAGAAACAGCTAATGCAGCTTTATTATGATAGCTTGCACTAATTGAGGCAGCCATTTCAGGCAGTGAGGTGCCAAAAGCAATAAGCGTTGCTCCAACAATATATTCAGAAATTCCAAAGTGCAAGGCAACTTTGGAACTTTGAGAAATAATAAGTTCTGCTCCATAGACTAAAATTGTGAGTGAAATAATAAAAATAAGGTAATCCATTAATTTTCCTTGCTGTTTCGAATTATTAAACTGTTTGGTAAATGAAATTTTTTGATTAACTCTTCTTCTTTTTGGCGCATTTGGCCATTATCGTTTTCGTGATCATAGCCAATTAAATGCAAAAGCCCATGAATAAATAAAAGGGTTAATTCATCATCAAGTGAGTGTTGATATTTTAAAGCTTGCTCTTTGGCTTTGTCTATTGATATAACAATTGAGCCAAGAGGCATTTGTGGGGTAACTGCTTCAAGAGGGAAGCTTAAAACATCTGTTGGGTAATTTTTGTTTCTATATTGTGCATTAAGTTTTGTAATAGTTTCGTTATCGACAATCAAAAGCTCAATATCTTGAGTAATATTAAGCTCTTGAACTATCTTTTCAAACAGCGCTAAAGGGATATTGTTTTTGGTATCATTTTGTACTAAAATCATCTTAGTATTTTATCTTATTTTATGTAAAATACATAAAAAATTAAAGGCTAAAAAATGGCAAAAAGTGCAATTTGTATCATTTCTGGTGGAATGGATAGTGCTTTAGCTGCAACTATTGCTAAAAAAGAAGGATATGAAATAATTGGATTACATTTTAATTATCACCAAAGAACACAAAAAAAAGAATTAGAAGCTTTTGAACTTATTTGCCAAGATTTAGATGTAGCAAAAAAATATGTTATTGATTTAGATTTTTTTAAACAGATTGGAGCAACTGCATTAATTGGAGATGAATTTGATGTTCCAACTGATGGTTTAAAACCTGGCGTTCCAATTACTTATGTTCCATTTAGAAATGGAATATTTCTCTCAATTGCTGCAGCTTTAGCACAAAAACACAAAGCAAATGCAATATATATTGGAGTTGTAGAAGAAGATAGTAGTGGTTATCCAGATTGTAGAGAACACTTTATTGTTGCAATGCAAAAAGCCATTAATTTAGGACTTAACGAGAATGAAGTTATTATTAAAACGCCACTTATTCATATGAAAAAAAGTGAGATTGTAAAAAAAGCGCTGGAACTTGGAGTTTGCTTAGAACACACATGGAGTTGCTATAAAAACGAAGAGAAAGCTTGTGGACTTTGTGATAGTTGTAGATTGAGGCTTAAAGGCTTTAAAGAAGCTAAAGCTATTGATCCTATTACTTATGAAAGCATCCCGGAAGATATTTAATTTTCTGGGAAGAGTCTTCCTTCAGTACATTCAATTACATCAGTTGTTTTATCAAATTTAGCAACACAATCTGCTGTAATTTTGGTATTTTTATATTCAGTATCAAGCATTTGAAGAATTTTTTGTTTTTTTGCTTCATTTAAATTGCTAAAGTCATATTGTGGCATAGCATCGCCTAAAAGATCATCTATTTTTTGAATAGGTTCAACGCATTTTTTAGCCTCTTTTTCGTTTTGAGCTTTAGCAATGCAAGCTTTTGCATTTTGCAAAGCTACTAAAAGCTTTGGTAAAAGAATTTTTTGTTTATGTAAATAGCGTCTTCCTAAAATGTTAATAATATCTTTTTGCAGTTGAGGCGTTAAGGTTAGATTTTTATCGGCTAAATTAATACCTCTTTTTTTCATTTCAGTGCGCAAATCATGGATTGAATCAATAAAATCTTTTGTGCGAACTAATGAAGAACGTGTGCTTTGATACTCTCCATCAGTATGAATTTTAAAATTTGGTAGAGCAAACTCTTTTGGAGGAATTGGTTTATTTAAAATAACTTGAACGGCTCTTTTTTCACTAATAAAGCCAGCATTTTGCACTAAAATTTTAAGTGGCAATCCTTTATAAAGGCATACTTCTTGGTCATTGTAGCGCCAAAGTTCACACTCATATCCAGCAATTTTTTCTTTTCCAACCATTTGTGCGCCAAGGGCTTTTAATTGATTGAGAGCTTCATCTGAAACGTCCGCTCTTTGCATAAGAGCTAAATCGATATCTTTATCTCTTGATTTATAAATAACTTTATCGTCAAAATCAACGTTATAAACCGTTCCAAAATCAACTAAGTTTAAAGTATGTCTGCTTCTTGTATCGTTAAAATCTCCACTTTGTACTTCTCCTAAATCTTCTTCTTTTAATTCTCTTGCGCCCCAATGATCAAAAACTAATCTTGCAATGCCTCTAACTTGACTATTTAAATGATTATCAAAGCTTGAAACCTTTACATCGTAAAAAATCATTCCAGATTGAAATTTGTATTTTTTGTAGTGTTGATTATTTTGAGCAAAAAGAATTGAATTCAGCAGAATAAAGAAAGAGATAAAATATTTCATTGCAATCCTTTAACTTTAATTAAAAAATATTACCACTTTAACAATTTAAACTCCATTTATTATAGCACAAAAAAGTTAGCTTTAAAATATATATGTCAGCTTTTTTTTCATTATTTTGCATTTGTAACAAAGGAAAGGATATATTCATAGCCTGAATAAAGTGTTATAGCAACAGCAAGCCATAAAAGTGCATTTCCAAAAGGCCACTGCATTAATAAAAAGCCAATTGCAATCATTTGTATAACAGTTTTTACTTTTCCCATCCAGCTTGCACTAATATCTATTCCTTTAGCGGCGGCATTGACTCTAAGCCCTGTAATAAAAAGCTCTCTTGTTAAAATTAAAAAAATAGCCCAAGGAGAGGCACGATGGAGCATCATTAACCCTAAAAAGGCAGCTAAAGTGAGCATTTTATCTGCAAGTGGGTCTAAAATTGCTCCAAGAATAGTTATTTGATTAAATTCTCTTGCAATATATCCATCAAAAAAGTCAGTTACACTTGCAAGTACAAAAATAAAAGCGGCAAAAAAATCAAGCCATGAAGGATGAATACTTGCAAAAAGAGGCAAATCCCTATTTACAAGCAAAACAAACATCAAAGGAGCAAGTAAAAGTCTAATAAAAGCTAAAATATTTGGAATATTAAAAGCACCTTTCATTATCTAAAAGTCGTTCCTCCATCAACAATTAATGTATGCCCTGTAATCCAGCTTGCATCATCAGTACATAAAAAATAAACGGCTCCAGCAATATCTTCGGGCGTTCCCATTCTGTTAAGAGCTGAGCGTTTTATTGTTTCTGCTTTTACTTCTTCATAATTTGTAAAAGCTCTTAAAGCATCAGTCTCAATTGGACCACCACTTACTGCATTTACTCTAATATTATATTCTCCAAGTTCAGTTGCTGCATAGCGCATCATTGCTTCAACTGCAGCTTTATTTGTTCCATGTCCTGCATAATTTTCTATATAGATTCTATTTCCAGTTGAACTAATTGTTATTATGCTTCCACCACCAACTTTTTGCATTCTTTTTGCTGCTTCTTGGGCTCCTGCTACAAAAGCTCCAACTGTTGCAATATAAATATTTAAAAGTCCTTTTTTAGGGCGAAGCTTCATAAATTTACCATATCCGCCAACAACGCTTCTTCCATAAATCATAGCATTATTTACAAAAAAATCGACTCTATCAAAATCCTTATCAATTTGTTCAAAAAGAGACTTAAATTCATCTGGCTCTAAAATATTTAGTGGATAAGCTTTTGCTTTAATATCAAATTTATCTTCTAAATCTTTGGCAATATCTTCGGCCAACTCTTTGTTTGAATTATAAGTAAAAGCAACGTTTACTCCATGCTTGGCAAATTTGTAAATTGTTGCTTTTCCAATTCCTCTGGTTCCACCAGTTAATACTAAAGTTTTTCCTTTCATTTATACTCCTACAATGTCATATTTTTTAAGTATTTCTTCAATGCGTTTCATATTCTCTTTACTTGGTGGCACAAGTGGTAAGCGATATTCTAATGTATCAATCAATCCAGCAATATACATTGCAGCTTTAATTGGAATTGGGTTGCTTTCGCAAAAGAGCACTTTATTAATCTCAAAAAGCTCTTCATTAAGTTTTTTTGCACTTGCAAAATCTCCTTTGAGGGCATCGTGAACCAATTTTGATTTTAAATTTGGAAGTAAGTTTGCAGTAACTGAGGTAATTCCCTTTCCACCACAGCTCAAAATTGCATAATCTATTGCATCGTCTCCACTAAAAACATAAAGTCCTGGCACTTTAGTTACAAGTTCAATTGTTCGCTCAATAGAGCCTGTTGCTTCTTTAATTCCAAAAATATTTGGCACATCTTCAAAAAGTCTTTTAACAGTTTCTGGCTTTATGTCAACTCCAGTTCTCCCTGGAACGTTATAAAGCATTACTGGAATTTCAACAGAATTTGCAATTGCTCTATAGTGTTGATAGAGCCCCTCTTGTGTTGGTTTGTTATAATAAGGGCTCACTGAAAAAATTGCATTGGCACCACACTCTTGGGCATGTTTTGCAATATCGATTGATTCATGCGTTGCGTTTGAACCAGCTCCGGCTAAAACTTTAGTATTAGTTCCTTTACATACTTCAACAGCAATTTCAATACATCTTTTATGCTCTTCATGTGTTAGCGTAGCGCTCTCTCCCGTCGTTCCAACCGGACATACGGCATCGATTCCATTTTTAATTTGGCGCTCGATAAGTTTTGCATAACTTGCTTCGTCAATTTTTCCATTTTTAAATGGTGTAATGAGTGCAGTCGTTGCACCACTAATGAGTTGTTCCATGTTTTACTCCCTTAAAAATTAGCGTCGTAGAATAGTTTAAGTCAAAATATTTATTTGCAACTTCTTGCAAAGTTTTCGGCGTTATTTTATCTAAATTATCTTCATATTCTAATAAAGGTTTTAAATTTCCTTTTGCTAAATAGCTTCCAAAAAGCGAAGCAGTATTAGCTGAGCTTTCAAATTCTCGCAAAAAATCAAATTTTGTTTGAAGTTTTAC
>JALVTH010000057.1 GCA_027036015.1 Campylobacteraceae bacterium | reverse complement strand
GTGGTAAGGAAGAGAAATTAAAAAAATTTTATTGCTTATAAGCTTTTTAAATATTGCATTTGCTTTTAAACCTACGGTTGATGTTACTTTGAGTAATCGCCATTTAATTCCAGGAGAAAAGCTAAAAATTGAAATAGAAGTTGTTGCTCCTAAAAAAAGTAAAATAGTTTTACCAAAAATAAATTCCATTCATGGCTTTAAGGTACAAAAAAAAATAAAAAACTCAATTATTAACGCTAACGATAAAGGAAAGGTAATAGAGCTTAAAGACATTATAGCAACTTATACCCTCAAACCAAAAAGTGACCTAATAGTTGGTCCCTTTACTATATTAGTAGATAATAATCCAATAAAAACAAAAAGCTATAAAGTTACTATTATAAAAAATCAAGCTCCAACCCCACAAAAAATAGAAAAAATAAAAAAGCCTTCATTAAACTTTACCCAACCAAAACTTATTGCAAGCATTAATAAAAAAGAAACTTTTATTGGAGATCAATTTATTATTACTTATCAATTGATTCGCCCAAGAAATCTTACTCTTTCTCACAGTGAATTTAAGATTCCAAACTTTATTAATTTTAATGCTTATCAGCTTCACGAACCAAGAACTATTATTAAAAATGATAGAGTAATTACAATTTATCAATATATTTTAGTTCCTAAAAAAGCTGGTAACTTAACGATTTTACCAGCAAGTTTTAAATACTCTTTAAACCTTATTCCTCAAGTACAAAACTCTTTTGACATTTTTTCGCAAGGTAGAAATTTTCCAATACAAGTTAAAGAGCTTGTTTCAAACTCTTTGCAAGTGCACGTAAAAGCGATTCCTGCAAATGTTGATGCAATAGGGCTTTATAAAATGAGTATTAAATTAAATAAATTTAGTGTTGAAGCAAATAAACCTTTAGAATTTACTTTAGAAATTGTAGGAGAGGGCGATTTGCATTTATTGCAACTTCCTAATATGCAAATAGATGGAGTAACACTTTTTCCAAAAAAACCTATAATTAAAGAAGAATTTAGAAATAATAAACTTTTTACAATTTTAATACAAAAATATGTATATATTGCAAGTGAAGATTATACTCTTCCTCCAATCTCATTAAAAATTTTTAATCCATATGAAAAAAAGATTTACTTCTTAAAATCTCAGGCTATCAAAATAAAGGTTACAAAAGCTCTTTCTCTTAATTCTATTTTACATCAAACTCCAAAAGAAAAACAAAAAGAAGAAAAAATTCTTTTTGATATGAACTATTATAAAAAAGAGTTGCAAAATTGTAATAATAATTTCTTGCAATTTCTTTTAACCTATATTCTTGGAGTTATTACGGGTGTTTTAGGAACGATTTATCTTCCAATTTTAATTGAACTTATTAAAAATAGAGGAAAAACTCAAAATATTTTTCAAAACTATGAAGAAGCCTTTAATATCCTTTATCCGCATACAACTGAAAGTGCCGAAATTGAAGAGATGGTAAAAAGACTTTATGAAGTCATTAATGGAAATAACGAAATTCAAATAGACAATAAAGCCTTAAATAAAATGATTAAAAAAGTTTTGAAAAAAGAATAGATTAAGAAACATCAAAATAAAACTCTTTTAGTCCTTCTAAAAAGGCTTTTAAGGTTTTATCGTCACACTCTTTATATTTTTTATTTAAAGGAGAGCGAAATATATCTTTTATTTTGCTTTTTCTAATAGGAAAATCAGCTAGTTCAAAAATCAAAGCGACTTCAAATTCTTTTAAATCTAATGCAGCACGAAGCTTTTTTAAAATTAAATTATTATCTAAAATAATCTCATGAGGGTATTCTCTTGGAATTTTCCCACGTTTAAGAGAAATAAGTCCATCCAAAAAGACTCCAAGCTCTTCATAACTTACTTCTTCTTTTTTATTTTTAGGATTTAAGATTTGATTGATTCTATCTATGGATAATGGAAACTCTTCTAATTCATAGATTTTTTGAATATCTTTTTTTGAAAGTTTAAGGGCTTCTTTTATCTCTTTAATAATCTGCGAGGGTTTCATTGCCTTGTACTATCCTTAATTTGATTTATTGCTTCATTTAAATCGCTTTTAATAAGAAAAAGAAGTTGTAAACACTTTTTATCACTTACGTTATGCTTTAAGCTCCAATATTCACTATCGGTAAAGCTAAAAAAGGTTTGTCCCTTAATATCGTTATAAAAAGCAATTTTTATTGGTAAATCAACAGCCATTGAAGGATTACATTGAAGAAGAGTAGTTGTTATTTTTGGGTTATTAAAACCAACAGCTACAGTTGGATAAAGCATTGTTTTAAGTTTTAGTGCATCTTTATTAAAAGAGAAAAAAGTAGCTTTAGCATAATTTTTTTTAGCTAAATTTTTCATAATTATTTCAATTGATTTATTAATATCATATTTACTTTTGTAAATATGAATAAATTTACTTGTGCTGTGTTTTGTTTTATTAGCACATCCTATTAAAGTAAAAAGCACTAAAAAAAATAAAAAAGTTTTTTTCATTTGTTTTCCTTATACATTGAATCGAAAATGCATTACATCACCATCTTGAACAATATAATCTTTTCCTTCAAGTCTCATTTTTCCAGCTTCTTTAGCTCCAGCCTCACCACCATATTTAATAAAATCTTCATAACTAATTACTTCAGCTCTAATAAAGCCTTTTTCAAAATCGTTATGAATTACAGCAGCAGCCTTTGGAGCAGTAGTTCCTTTTTTGATAGTCCAAGCGCGAACCTCTTTAACTCCAGCAGTAAAATAACTCATAAGCCCCAATTTATCAAAGCAAGTTCGAATAATTTGATCAAGTCCAGACTCTTGCACTCCTAAAGATTCAAGCATCTCTTTTTTCTCTTCTTCACTAAAATCTACCATCTCCTCTTCTAATTTAGCACAAAGTTTGATTACTTCTCTATTTTTATTTTTTGCATACTCTTTTAGTGCTTTTACATATTCATTATCTTGACTCAATCCCTCTTCGTCAACATTTGCACCATAAATAATCTCTTTTGCAGTTAAAAGACGTAACTCTTTGATAAGTTTTTCGAAATGTTCATCTTTATTTTCAAAAGTGCTTGCAGGCTCTTCTTTTTCAAGATGTTCTAAAAGTGCTTTGGCAACTTCAAGCTGAGCTTTTGCATCTTTATCGTTTCCTTTTGCCTTTTTGCTTAAGTTATTAATTCTTCTCTCTAACGTTTCCATATCAGCAAGTAAAAGTTCAGTCTCAATAATTTGAATGTCTCTTACAGGATCAACACTCCCTTCAACATGCGTAATATTTTCATCATCAAAGCATCGAACAATTTGCAAAATAACTTGTGTTTCTTTTATATTGCTTAAAAACTTATTTCCAAGCCCTTCACCTTTACTTGCTCCTTTTACAAGACCCGCAATATCAACAAAATCAATGGTTGAATATTGGATTCTTTGAGGTTTAACAATTTTTGCAAGCTCTTCAAGACGTTTATCTGGTACAGGAACTACTGCTTTGTTTGGTTCAATCGTGCAAAAAGGATAATTTGCACTTTCGGCATTTTGTGCTTTTGTTAATGCATTAAAAGTTGTTGATTTGCCAACATTTGGCAATCCTACAAGTCCAATTCCAAGTCCCATCTACTTCTCCAATATAATTTTTGTAATTATACCCTATAAAGCTATCTTTTTTCTAACATTTAAGCCAAATCCACTAATTCCAATAAATTCAGTATCAAGATTTGTTGTAAGTAAATTAATCTCTTTTACTCCAAGCTGTTTTAAAATTTGTGCTCCAATTCCATACTCTTTGGCTTGTTCTTTTGAAATTGTTTTGGTATCTAAAAAAATAAGTAAACCACCATTTTTTTTGAGATATTCAATCGATTTCATTAAAGTATTAAAACGTTTACTATTTAAAAGCAAATCAACATCACTTCCAATATTATGAAATTTAACATTAACATTTTTATGCATATTATAAAACACAATTACTGTATGAATACGATTTAAATGATCTTTAAAAGTAATTTTTTCTACTTTAACACCAAAAAAATCAATCTCTTCTTCATCTATTTTACTTACCAACTGCTCATTGGCTAAACGATATTCAACAATATCAGAAATATAAACAATTTTTAAATTATGTTTTTTTTGAAATTCTTCCAAATCTTTGCGTCTTGCCATTGTGCCATCATCTTTTATTATTTCACAAATAACTGCAACTGGGGATAGTCCAGCTAACATACATAAATCAACTGAACCTTCAGTATGCCCAGTTCTAACCAACACACCTCCATCTTTTGCAATTAAAGGAAAAATATGCCCCGGCTTTACAAAATCTTTTGGAGTAGAAAGGGGGGAAGCTAACTTTTTAATACAATCATCTCGCTCAATTGCAGAAATTCCCGTTTTTGCTGTTGCACTATCAACTGATATTGTAAAAGCTGTTTCATGATTTGAATCATTTTTACTCACCATTGGAGTGAGTTCCAAACGATTTGCTATCTCTTTAGTCATTGGTGTGCAAATGAGACCTCTTGCTTCTTTAGCCATAAAGTTAACTTTTTGTGGTGTGCTAAATGTTGCAGCATAAACCAAATCACCTTCGTTTTCTCTATCTTCATCATCAATCATAATAACCATATTGCCTTTTTTAATCTCATCTATTGCGGCTTCAACTCTTTTTATTGCTTCACTCATATTCCCTCTTTGTTTTTTTTACTATTATACAAAAAATTTTTAATTTTTTTTAGAAAAACTCTTGACAAAGTAAAAAAAGTTTGTTATAATTTCGCCCACATAAAGAGCAATAAAAAGCTTCAAAGATTGGGGTATCGCCAAGTGGTAAGGCAGCAGGTTTTGGTCCTGCCATTCGGGGGTTCGAGTCCCTCTACCCCATCCACTC
>JALVTH010000056.1 GCA_027036015.1 Campylobacteraceae bacterium | reverse complement strand
TCTTTATGCATAATCGATTTAATAAAATTGGATGGAAGTGTGAATGATTGGATATATTTTTAAAAATTACGCCAACTTTTTAGATAAAGTTTTTGCAAAATTTACAAAATCTTTTCAAAAAAAAAGAAAAGAAAGCTTAAGCAATAATACTTCCATTGATAAATTAAATCAAGAAATTGCACTCCATCAAAAAAATCTAATACAAAAAGAAGAATTCCAGCAAAAAAATGAAATTAGAAAAAGAATACTTTTTTTAGAACTAATTAAAACGACACTTTTAACGCAAAACGAATATCTTAAGGTTGCAAATAGATATTTAATAGACGATAGTGACGATAGTATCTACGAAACGCTCTATTACATAGAGCGAATTCCTTTTACAACACTTAATAAAGAAGAGCAAATTGAATTGCTTCTTTTTAAAGCCAAGCTTTACGAACTTTTAGAAAATTTTCAAAAAGCCTCAAAAAGTTATAAAAAAGCCATTGCCATTCAAACCTCAATCAAAGCGTTGCAAGAATATAAAGCCTTTATGCAGCGTTATCAAGAGTTACAACAATGGGAAAAAGAAACTTTTGGCAGTGAAAGTGGCAAAATTTTTGATAAAGATTACTCAAAGCTTTCTCAAAACGAGCTTTTAGCTTTGGCAAAACTTTTTGAAAAAAATGCAAGTTATTACGTTAGAAGTCCACAAAGCAGATATTTAGCAAAACGCTACTTTAAAGAGGTCTTAAAAATTTATGAAAAGCTCTTTCATAAAAACGCAAACAAATTTGCCTGCGAATATGTTAGAGTTTTACTTGAAGCAGTAGAGGTGTTTATGCTCTCTCCTATCTTTTTAAAACAAGCTCAAACAATTTTAGCCAAAAAAGATCTTTGCGAAGAAAATAGAATTTATCTTTTAGAAAAACTTCAAGAGTTAAAACAGAAAAAATTTATTCAAAAAAATAAATGGTTTCAAAGCACTCTTTAAATTAAGATAATTTTAGTCCGATTTAAGTTAAACTATGCTACATTTAAAGTGCAATTTTAAAAAGGAGTTTATAATGTATACAGTAAAAGTTGCAAAAGAGTGTGGATGTTTTAGAAAAAGTGATTTAAAAAACAATCAAACTTTTGAAAACAAAGACGATGCACTCTTAAGTGCTATTAACATGTGCAATACAATGAATGCCGAATTTTGTCAAAAACATGAATTTAGTGTAAAAGAAGAAGGCAATAACATCGTTATTTTAGTAGATGAAAGAGCAAAATCTACATGTTGTGGCGGTGGGCACTGCTCATAAGAGCAGGCCTTTTTTTCTTTTTAATCTTTTTTGCTACAATCTCTTCAAAAAATAAAGGAACTTAATGCTCTCAACAAGAAATCTTACAATGCGTTATGGCAAAAGGGTTCTTTTTGAAAATATCAATATTACATTAGATAGAGGCAAGAGATATGGACTTATTGGAGCAAATGGTGCTGGAAAGTCAACTTTTTTAAAAATCTTATCTGGCGAAATTGAACCAAGCGAAGGTGAAGTTATCATTGAACCAGGTCTAAAACTTGGCGTGCTTGGACAAAACCATTACGCATTTGAAGAGTTTAGCCTCAAAGATGCTGTGCTATATGGTAATAAAAGACTTTATGAAGCTACAAAAGAGAAAGAAAAACTCTATCTTGAAGGAAATTTTGAAAGCGAAGAGGTCAATAACCGCTTAGCTGAGCTTGAAATGATTTGCGCCGAAGAAGACCCAATGTATGAGGCAGAAGTAAGAATCGAAAAGCTTTTAAGTGCCCTTGGATTTAAAGAAGAGGAGTTTGATAAAAAGTTAAAAGAGATAAACCCAAGCGATAAGTTTAAAATTTTATTAGCACAAGTGCTTTTTTACAAACCAGATATTTTATTGCTTGATGAGCCTACCAACAACCTTGATATTGAAACAATCAAATGGCTTGAAAATGAACTTAAACGCCATGAAGGAACCCTCCTTGTTATCTCACACGATAGAGGTTTTTTAAATAGTGTCGTAACTAACATTTTAGATTTAGATTTTCAAACAATTCGAGAATTTAGCGGCAATTATGATGATTGGTATATTGCAGCCAATTTAATAGCAAAACAAAAAGAGTTAGAGCGCCAAAAAGCATTGAAAGCTAAAGAGGAGCTTGAACGCTTTATTGCCCGCTTTAGCGCAAATGCTTCTAAAGCACGCCAAGCAACAAGCCGTCAAAAACAGCTTGAAAAACTCAATATCGAAGAGATTAAAACATCTTCAAGAAGAGAGCCATCTATTATCTTTAAAAAAGGGCGCGAAATTGGCAACGAAATTTTAGAAGTTGAAAACCTTTCTAAAAGTTTTGAAGGAAAAAAAGTTTTGCAAAATATTAGCTTTAAAGTTAAAAAAGGCGATAAAATTGCCTTAATTGGAGCAAACGGAGTTGGAAAAACAACGCTTCTTAAATGTATTTTAGGAGATTTAACGCCAAATAGTGGCTCTATTAAATGGGGGCAAACTATCATTAACAGCTATTTTCCTCAAAATGCAACCGAAATTATTGATGGCGATGAAAGCTTAATTGAATGGATTCAAAGCTTTAATAAAGATTGGCATATTGATGATATTCGAAAAACACTTGGAAGAATGCTCTTTAGTGGTGAAGAGCAACGAAAAAGCGCTAAAAATTGCTCTGGTGGAGAAAAGCATCGTATTATGCTTGCAAAAATGATGATGGAAAAAGGAAACTTTTTACTCTTAGATGAACCCAATAACCACTTAGATTTAGAAGCAATTGTAGCCCTTGGCGAAGCACTGTATCAATTTGATGGGAATGTTCTTTGTGTCACGCACGATAGAGAGCTTATTAATGCCTTTGCCAATAGAATTATAAAACTAAATAGTGACGGAAGTTATATTGACTTTGAAGGCAACTATCAAGAGTTTGAGCAAAAGTATGCAAATTAGAAACCTTTTTTAAAAACTCTTCTCTTTTTTTCTTCTTTTTTATAAAAAAAAGCTTTTTTTAAGTACGAAAAAAGTATAATCAGCTCCCCATACTCTAAGTATGGATTGGCTGCGTGAAGGACTTTTATATAAACTGCACCATTTATATAAGAGTCGGTATAGGCTTAAACTTCGCCTTGCCACGCATATTTTTGGTGCGCAATTTTTTGAAGGAGAACCTTATGAAGGTAAGACCATCGGTTAAAAAGATGTGTGATGATTGCAAAATCATCAGAAGAAAAGGTATTGTTAGAGTAATTTGCAAAAATCCTAAACATAAACAAAGACAAGGATAATCATGGCACGTATTGCAGGTGTTGATTTACCTAAAAACAAAAGATTAGAGTATGCATTAACTTACATTTATGGTATTGGACTAACAAGTTCAAGAAAAATTTTGGATGCTACTGGTATTAGCTATGATAAAAGAGTATATGAGTTAACTGATGCTGAAGCTGCGGCAATTCGTAAAGAAATTCAGCAAAACTATGTTGTTGAAGGTGATCTTCGCAAAAAAGTTATGATGGATATTAAAGCATTAATGGATCTTGGAAACTATCGTGGACTTAGACATAGACGCGGTTTACCAGTTCGCGGGCAAAAAACAAAAACAAATGCGCGCACTAGAAAAGGTAAACGCAAAACTGTTGGTTCAGCACCAAAAAAATAGAGGAGTAATGGCAAATGGCAAAGAAAAAAATTAAAAAACAAGTAGCAAAAGGTGTTGTATACATTGCAGCAACCTTTAACAACACTGTTGTTACAGTAACAGATGAAATGGGTAATGTATTAACTTGGTCAAGTGCCGGAAGCCTTGGATTTAAAGGAAGTAAAAAATCCACTCCATATGCTGCACAACAAGCAGTAGAAGATGCTTTAAATAAAGCAAAAGAGTATGGCATTAAAGAAGTAGGTATTAAAGTTCAAGGTCCAGGTTCTGGTAGAGAAACGGCAATTAAAAGCGTTGGTGCAATTGAGGGCATTAGAGTAACTTACTTTAAAGACATCACTCCATTACCACATAATGGTTGTCGCCCTCCTAAAAAGCGCCGTGTATAATTTTGCGTTTTTTATATTATAAAAATAATTTATTGGCAAAAGGTAAGTAAATGGCAAGATATAGAGGTCCAAGAGAAAGAATCGAAAGAAGACTTGGTGTTGATTTAGGACTTAAAGGTGAAAGAAGATTATCTGGTAAGAGTGCTCTTGAGAGAAGACCTTATGCTCCAGGTCAACATGGTAGACGTCGTGCAAAAATCAGCGAATATGGTATGCAGCTTCGTGAGAAGCAAAAAGCAAAATTTATGTATGGCGTAAGCGAAAAACAATTTAGAAAACTTTTCCAAGAAGCAGCAAGAAAAGATGGAAATACAGGGGAAGTTTTAATTCAACTTCTTGAGCAAAGACTTGATAATGTTGTTTATAGAATGGGCTTTGCAACAACAAGAGCCTTTGCAAGACAATTAGTTAATCATGGCCATATTTTAGTTGATGGCAAAAGAGTTGACATTCCTTCATACAGAGTAAAACCTGGCCAAAAAATTGAAGTGAAAGAAAAAAGCAAAAAGAACCCACAAATTTTACGCTCTATTGAGCTTACAAACCAAACAGGTATTGTTGATTGGGTTGATGTAGATAAAGAAAAACTTTTTGGAATCTTTACCAGAATCCCTGAAAGAGAAGAAGTTAAGATTCCTGTTGAAGAGCGCTTTATCGTTGAGTTGTATTCTAAATAATAAGCAAAGGCTTGTATTATGGGAAAAATTAAAACTGCTCCTTTTACACCGACTGAGGTGGATATTAAAGAGATCGGTCCAAATAAAGCGCAAATTATGGCATGGCCTTTTGAGAGTGGATATGCAATTACCCTTGCGCACCCTCTCAGACGCCTTATGCTTGGAAGCTCTATTGGCTATGCTCCAATTTCAATTAAGATTGATGGTGTACGCCACGAATTTGACTCTGTGCGCGGAATGAAAGAAGATATTGCAGTATTTTTACTAAAACTTAAAAAAGTTCGCTTTAAAATTAAAAATGATCTTGAGCGCACAGTCGTTTCTTATAGTTTTAAAGGTGAGCAAACTATTAAAGCAGGCGACTTGGAAAATGAAGAGGTTGAAGTTTTAAATAAAGAACTTACCTTAGCAACACTCAATAGTGATGGTGAACTTAATTTTAGCATCGAAATTGCAAAAGGCATTGGTTACGTGCCAAGCGAAGAGTTAAGAGAAAGTGTCGAGAGCGATGCTATTGCTCTTGATGCATTTTTTAGTCCTGTTTTAAAAGCAAATTATAAAATTGAAAATGTTTTAGTAGAAGATAATCCAAACTTTGAAAAGATTATTTTTGAAATTGAAACTGATGGAAGAATTACTCCACGTGACGCATTTGCAAATGCGCTTGAGACAATGAATAAGCAAATGCAAGTATTTAGTGGAGTTTTTGATATTGATTTAGAAGCAACAAGAACAAAAGGTAAAAGCGAAAGTATTTTGAAAAACCTCTTGATTCCAATTGATATGTTGGGCTTAAGTACAAGAAGCTCAAATTCTATGGAAAAAGCTGGTATTAAATATCTTGGTGAATTGGTTTTAATGGGTGAAAACGAAATTAAAAACATTAAAAACCTTGGGAAAAAATCTCTTGATGAGATTATGAGCACCTTAGAATCATACGGCTTTGGAAGAGATTTTACTTTAGATAGTAAACTTAGAGCTGAATTAATTGAAAAAATTAAACAATTAAAATCATAAAGGATTACCATGAGACATAGACATGGATATCGCAAACTTAATAGAAAATCGCAGCATCGTACCGCTCTTTTAAAAAACTTAGCTATTGCGCTTACAAAAGAGGGGCGCATTGAAACGACTTTGGCAAAAGCCAAAGAGTTAAGAAGATATTACGAAAAACTTATCACTCGCGCAAAAAAAGGCGATTTTAACGCTCACAGAGCCGTTTTTGCAAAATTACAAGATAAAGAGTGCACAAAAAAAATCGTAGAAGAGATTGCGCCTCAATATAAAGAGCGCAAGGGTGGATATACAAGAATTATTAAAACAAGACTTCGCCGCGGTGATGCTGCTGAGATGGCAATTATTGAAAGAGTATAATTAGACCTTTAAGGTCTAATTTCTCCCATTTTTGGATTTACTTCTTTTGTTTCTTCAAAGAATTATACATTTTTTTCAAAAAATATTAAATTTTTGACTTAAATTTTACAAAATCTTTTTTTATATGCTATAATATCAGTGTGGTTATCAAAAATATTTATATGCTATATTGTATAAACCACACAAGAACTGAGGAAAGAGAGGCAATCAATGGATATAAATTCATTATTGCAAAATGCAGAAAAATATCTTTTAGAAAAAGATTATGAAAATGCTTTAAGATTTTACTCTCTTGCACTAAATGTAGAGAGTTCAAATCAAGAAGCCTATATTGGAGTGTTAATTAGCGATATAGGCTTTGATTTTAAAGAAGAAGCGCAAGTGCTTTATTACTACTACCAAAGCAAAAAAGAAAATGAAAACATCAAACAAACTATTGAACAATTATGTAACGCACTCTATGCGAAAAATAGTATTTTTAACTCCATTTTTGATTTAATTGAATCAAATATGGAATATAACGATGGAATTGAATATGAAGATTTTTTAAAACTTATTGAAGAGAAAGAAAATTTTAAAGAAGCATTTGAAGATGCTATCTTTTCAACAAAAGTTATTATTTCGAAAAAATGGCAATTTATTGATTTTATTAAAAAACTAACCGAAAATGGTTATTATAATGTAGCCCTCAATTATTTAGAGGCACATGCACCATTATATAACAATGACCAAGATATCTTAAAACTTTATGCCCTTTTACCAAAAAATTTAAAAAGTTAAGCCAAAAAGGCTTGACTTTTTTTATAACTTTTGCTAATATATAGACGCTCTCAAAAATTCCCCATTAAACTTTTTGTAATGTTAAGTGAGGGGGGTGACATGGTTTCGACTGGAGTAGTCGAGGCTATGTGCATGCCGGAGCGGGCAACTCCGTTATCAAGCCCAAACAAAATAAACGCAAACAACACAGATTACCGCCCAGCTTACGCTGCTGCGTAAGTTAAACTAAACACTTTGGGCCGTCCCACCAGCAAGGCCGCAATTGCTGGTTTTTGGGGCGTCACAACGTTGCGGCTATATCCATCGAGGGGCCACGGCGATGGATGAATCTTTGTGGCTAGCTATGCTTAAGCCTTGGGTGTTGAGCTTAGGCATAACAAAAATCAATCAACACCGTCTAAGCATGTAGAGTCATAGTCTTAGCTACTTCAGGACAGGGGTTCGATTCCCCTCACCTCCACCAAAAATTGCAAAGTACAAATAAATCCTTCAAAGCTTTCTTACTTTGAGCTACAAAAAGATATAATTACAAAAAACTAAAGGCTTTTAATGATTGTAAAAGATAATGATTTTTGCATCAGCGACAATACGCAAGAAATAAAGCAAGGCTGCTTTTTTCTACAAACAAAACAAAATGAAAAATATCTCCAAAATTTACCAAAAAATACTCCCATTTTAACGCCAAAAGAGCTTATTAAAAAGTGGGATTTAGACAAAGTTAAAATTATTGGAATCACAGGAACTAATGGCAAAACAACTACAGCTGCAGCAATTTATTCGATACTTACTGATTTAGGATTTATTTGTGCTTTGCAAGGAACAAGAGGATTTTTTTTAAACGATCAAAAATTAGAAGAAAAAAGCCTTACAACTCCTTCTATTTTGCAAACACTCTATAATCTCAAACGCGCCAAAGATGCAAGTGCAAAGTTTTTTGTTATGGAAGTAAGCTCTCATGCCATTGCGCAAGAGAGAATCGAAGGACTTGATTTTGCACTAAAAATCTTTACCAATGTAACCCAAGATCATCTTGATTTTCATAAAAGTTTAGAGGAGTATCGTAAAGTAAAAAGCCTTTTTTTTATGGATGAAAGTCTCAAACTTATTAATAAAGATGAAGCAAAAAAGATTGTTTTTAATCCAACAAAAGCTTATACTTACTCTTTAGATGAGCCATCAAGTTTTAAAATTGAAGCATTTAGCCTAAAAGATGGCATCACTGCAGCAATTAATCATTTAGGTGAAATGGCAACATTTTTTTCTCCACTTGTTGGACTTTTTAATCTTTATAATTTAACAGCAGCAATTAGTGCTGTTAAACTTTTAACCCAAAAGCCTTTAGAAGAAATTTGTGAAGTATTAGAAAATTTTGCAGGAGTGAGTGGGCGCATGGAAGTGGTTTCACAGCATCCTTTAATTATTGTTGATTTTGCCCATACTCCAGATGGAATGGCAAAGGTGCTTGATAGCATAAGAGATAAAGATATTGTTGTTGTTTTTGGTGCTGGAGGAGATAGAGACAAAGATAAACGTCCAAAAATGGGACTTATTGCAGCAAAATATGCTAAAAAACTCTATGTAACGAGCGATAATCCAAGAAGCGAAGAGCCCTTAACAATTATCAAAGAAATTACTGCTCCACTCAAAGGTAAAGAAGGCGTTTATGAAATTGTTGATAGAAAAGAAGCAATTTATAAAGCTATTAAAGAACTTGATTTTGCAAATGAGGTGCTTTTGATTTTAGGCAAAGGTGATGAAACTTATATTGAAATAAAGAAAGAAAAAGTTCCATTTGATGATAGAGTTGTTGCGCGCAAGATGCTTGAGAGAGTTTTAAAGGAAAGAGATGGCAAGTGAATTAAATAATACCCTAACCCAAAGTGCCATAAAACATCTTGATATTAACATTCAAAATAGCTTTTACCACAGCTTTATCTATCTTTATAAAAAATTTCCATTTTTAGCCTATTCAATTTTTGGCTATACATATGCACAAATTCTTGGAGCAATTTTACTTTTTTTGTTTATCTTTTTGGCTCGCCCGCTTTTAATTAAACTTATTTTACATTTTGCTCTTCAAGTTACACAAAAAACTAAAACACACTACGATGATTTAATCATTAAAAATCTTTATAAGCCATTAAAATTTAGTTTCTTAATTTTAGGGCTTTATCTCTTTTCGCTTATTTTATATCTCAATAGTCCATGGCTTAATACACTCTTTTTTTCACTTATAATTTATAATTTTTTTTGGATTTTGTTTGTTATTTTAAATTCACTCTCTCCAATGATTGAAAAAGCAGTTTTTAAACTCAACCCCGATATTGCCAATGAGCTTTCACTTTTTCTTATTCGTCTTATTAAAATTGTTTTATGGATTATTGGGCTTTCAATCATTCTTTCGCTCTGGGGCATTAATGTAACCGCTCTTATTGCATCGCTTGGAATTGGTGGTTTAGCTTTTGCTTTGGCTGCCAAAGATGCTGCGGCAAATCTTTTTGGCTCAATTGCTCTGGTTTTAGATAAAACAATCAAAATTGGAGATTGGGTCAAGGTTGCTGACGTTGAAGGGATTGTAGAAGAAATTGGTATGCGAACAACAAAAATAAGAACCTTTGAAAAAGCCTTAGTTTCTATTCCAAATTCAATCGTCGCAAATAGTAAAATAGAAAACTTTTCGCGCAGAAACAAACGGCGCATTAAACTCTCATTAGGGCTTGTTTATAATACCTCTAATGAACAGATGCAAAAAATTGTGCAAGAGATTCGCCAAATGCTGTTTTCGCATCCAAATATTGCAAAAGATGAAACACTTTTAGTCAATTTTGATAATTTTGGAGATAGTGCAAAAGAGATTTTTATTTATACTTTTACAAATACAGCCAATTGGCAAAAATATTTAGAAATTAAAGAGGATATTTTTTATAAAATTGCACAAATTGTTAAAGAAAATGGTAGTGATTTTGCTTTTCCATCACACTCTTTATACATAGAATCGATGCCAACAGCCAAGGCAAAGGGAAATTAACATATAATTGCTATAAATTCAATAATGGGTAGGGCATGCAATATAAATATAAAGGAATCGATAAAACGGGTAAAAAGGTTAAAGGCACACTCATTGCTGGAAGCCTTAACGAAGCAAAACAGATTTTAAAATCGCGCAATATTTTTTATGATACCTTGCAAGAGATAGAAGGAGGAAGCTCTCTTTCTTTGCTACCAAGTCTTAGTAAACGCCAAATGAGTGGTGATTTAATGAGTGCTTTTGCCAAAGAGCTCTCAAGCTACATTGAATCTGGCATGCCAATTGTAACAGCTTTGAAATTGATGCTCAATCAACACAAAAACGAAAAAAAATATTCCGCCTTTTTAGAAGAGGTTTTAAAGCAACTTGAAGAGGGAAAAACACTCTATCAAGCCCTAAGCAATCAATCTGTTTATGAATTGCCAGAATTTTTTCTTCAAAGTATTAATGTATCAGGTCAAAGTGGACGAATGGGTGAAGTTTTAGCTACTATGGGAGCATTTTTTAGCTCGCAAGGCGAAGTGAAAAAGCAAGCAAGAAATGCTCTTATTTATCCATCGTTTATCTTTTTAGTAGCTATTGGAATGACTGGCTTTTTAATTACTTTTGTTGTGCCAAAAATTACCCAAATTTTTGCCGATACTGGGCAAAAATTGCCAAAAATTACAAAATTTGTCTTAGCTTTGAGTGACTTTTTTACACACTATTGGATGCACGTTTTAATTGGGCTTATTATTATCGTAGCCATTTTTCAATACGCTTATGCTAAATTTTTTTCATTTCGAAAAATGATAGATAAATTGCTTTTAAAAATTCCAACAATTGGCAACATTATTCAAAATTACGAACTTAGCCGCTTTAGCTACATCCTCTCACTTATGCTTGAATCAGGCGTTTCTTATGCACAAGCAGTTAAACTTGCTACCACTACTTTTAACAATAAAGCTCTTAAAGAAACTTTTGATAAAGCCGCCCAAAAAGTAGTAGAAGGAAATAAACTCTCAGTTGCACTTGTAAGAAGCCAAGGCTTCAAACCAAAAAGAAACTTTTTGCAATCGTTAGCATTAGGAGAAGAGAGCAGCTCAGTTGCATCAGTTTTAAAATCTATTGCCAAGCTCTATACGCAAGAAAATGAAGATAAAATAAAAATACTTTTAAGTCTATTAGAGCCATTTATGATGCTTTTTATTGGAGCAATTGTTGGGACAATTGTTATGGCAATGCTTCTTCCAATTTTTAGCATGAGTCTTGGAGCCAAACATTAAAGGTACACAATGAAAAAAAGACGTTTTCGCTATGTCAAACAAGGCAAAGCAACTTTAAATCAGCCAAAAAAAGAGCAAAGCAATATTCTTGCTTCAAGAAAAGATTATTTGAAAGCTTTGCTTACTGATAGTTTCATGCTTTGGATGCCAGTAGTTTATTTGGTTATCTATTTCGTTTTTGGAAGCAGAGAAGGTTTTGGATCCCATAAACTATTAGGTTGGCTTTATATTTTAATTCCTCTAACTATTATTGAAGTACTTTTCCTTTATAAAGCTGGCCAAACACCGGGTATGAAAGCCTATAATCTTAAATTAATTTGGCAAAAAACAAAGCAAAAGCCACCACTTTCAATTATTATTGCGCGCCAAATCTTAGCAAAACTTTGCTTTTTTACCTTTGCATGGCTTTTTATCTTTTTTAACAAAGATGGAAAAACCTTACCAGATTTTATTTTAGATACTGCATTTATTTATGATGAAGAAAAATAATTTATCTTTTTTGGTTGGGGCATTTTACTTTTTTTACTTTGCCATGGTTGGCGTGTATGTTATTTTTATGCCAAAAGTTTTAAATGATTTATCCTATAGCCCTGTTGAAATTGGAGCTATTTATACAGCATCGCCTCTTATGCGCTTTTTATTGCCTTTTGTGTTTAAATATTTTGTCAAACTTACTCACAAAGTTTTTATTATCTCACTACTTAGTGTAACTTTCATCAGTCTAAGCTTTTTTGTTACAATTAATAACTTTTGGCTCTTTTTACCAATTAATTTGCTCTATGGTGCTGCTATGGGTGTAGCTTTGCCTTTTGTTGAAACTATTTCACTCCAACATATTGGCAAGGAGCGCTATGGCAAAGTAAGGCTTTGGGGCTCAATTGGCTTTGCCCTGATCGCTTTTGTGCTTGGAAAAGTTTTAAATGGAGCCTTTATTGCGCTTGTTTTCTTTTTTATAACAGCACTTTTTACCACCCTGCTTGGGCTTTTCTTAGCTCAATTTGAAAAAGAATCCCAACAAGATCAATCAAGCAATGAGAAGTCATTTTCTCTTCTTAAATATTGGGGCTTTTGGGTAAGTGTTTTTTTGTTTCAATTTAGTTTTGGAGGCTTTTATAACTTTTTTACCATTTATGAAACAAGCAATGGCTTAGCACTTGATGTGGTTAGCTATCTTTGGATTTTTGGAGTGGTGTGCGAAATTGTTATGCTTCAATTTCAAGGACCGCTATTACAAAAATATCCACTTCTTTTGCTTTTGGAAATTACTACTTTTAGTGCTATTTTGCGATGGATTATTGTTGCGCTTTTTCCTCAAAATCTTTGGCTTATTTTACTTTCGCAAGCAAGTCATGCTCTAAGTTTTGCCCTCTATTACACCGCTGCAATTGCTTATGTTTATCGACTCTACACTCAAAAAAAATTGGCCCAACAATTCTTCCTTGGTATTGGTTTTGGGCTAGGAGGCGCACTTGGTGCAATTGTATCTGGAATTATTTATAAATACTCTCCTAAGGGGGTTTTTTTGTTTGAAGCTTTTATGGCACTTTTGAGCTTTTTATTTCTTTTAATCCATCAAAAAAGAGTAAAAAATGCAAAAATTTAATTTACCAGCTGTCATTTTAGCTGGGGGCAAAAGCAGTAGAATGGGGCAAGATAAAGCCTTACTTCCATTTAAAGATAAAAGCTCTTTAGCACTTTTTCAATATGAAAGATTGCAAAAGCTCTTTAACAAAGTTTATCTTAGCACAAAAGAGGCTAAATTTGACTTTGAAGCTCCCTTAATTTTTGATAAATATCAAAACTATTCACCACTTAATGCCATTGTTTCAATTTATGAAGAGCTTAAGAGTAATTTTTTTTTACTTGCAGTTGATATGCCTTTAGTAAGTGATGAAGAGATTATCAAACTTGCTCAAAGTTATTATCAAAAGAAAGGCTTTGAGCTTTATAGCTTTTTTACTTCTTTTTATGAACCAACAGTTGCTATTTATACCCTAAGCTTTTATCCAAGAGCCAAAAAGGCTTTGACACAAAATATTCATAAACTGAACCTTCTTTTTCAACAAAGCAATACCTTTACCTTATCACCAAAAAATGAAAAAAATTTTATAAATATTAACACAAAAGAGCAATATAATGAGGCTTTTTATGATATAATTTTCTAAATATGTTTAATTTGTGAGTTCAAAGGAAGTTATATGGCCAAACTACTCTTTTTTCTAACTACCCTTTTGTTTCTTTTTTCAAGCTGTTCGCAAACGCAAAATTTAATCCCCTTTAATCAAAATAGCCTCAATTTAAATGACTTACCAAGTTCTAACGTAAATATAACCCCTTATGAAAACCAGCTTCTTGCAATGATTAATCAAATTAGAACTAAAGGAGCAAAATGTGCCCCACCAACTGCTCCTTTGCATCAAGACATTCATCTACAAAAAGCTGCAATGATGCATGCAAGAGATTTAGCTTTGAATAATCTTTTACAACACGATGGTTCTGGAACGGCAAGCGATTTTGCAAAAAAAGCTCCAGGTATGGGAAGCTACTTCGTTGATAGAATCATCTTTTTTGGTTATCCCGTTCCACCCTATCATTTAGTAGGAGAAAATGTTACTAAAACTAACTTTAAATCAAAAAACGATACTGATATTTTAGCTCATTTTAAAAGAGCACTTAAAATTTATGTAGATGATCCAACACATTGTAAAATCTTAATGAATCCACGATTTCAAGATGTAGGAATTGGCGTTTACAAAAAAGATAATGCCTATTATTGGGTAGTAGATTTTGGAGAGAGACTTTAATAGTGTATTCTTCTATCTCCCTCTTTCCATTCAATAAAGTGGTATTTCAAATCATCTTTTACCTTACAAAAATAAAGCTCACCACTATTGCGCCAAGCATCTAAAATGATTCCATTATTAAAGTTTTGCTCTTTATCTCCTAAAACAACGATAACATTGTGTTCATTTAATTTATCACCATTTGCCCTACCCCAGCGAAAATCAAAACTACTAAAGCCTCTTTTATTAATCTCTTTCATTAAATCCTCTACAAAATGAAAGCAAAGCCCTCTTTTTCGCAAACCACTATTAACCAAAAAGTTGTGATATAATGGTGGAGAGACAAGATGATATTGGTTAGCTAAGGCTCTACCTTGAGTAATTGCTAAATGAGCCAACTCTTTTGATTCTTGCGCATTACCACTAACACGATAAAGCATTTTGGCAAGTTTTTCTTCTTTTGCTTTATCTTTTATGGGGTCATAAAGTTTATTGTAATGAATACTACTACACGCACTAAAAAAAATAAAAGCTAAAAAGAAAATAAAAGCTTTCATAGATACCTTTTTTTGTATAATTTTACAAAAAAAGGATTGAAAGTGCGTTTTTTATTAACAATTTTACTCTTTTTTGCAGTTGCTTTTGCCAATACAAATGATTTAGAAATTAAAAAAGCTATCATTAAAATCTATAGCGCTGCAAAAGAGCCAAATTTTAAAAAGCCATGGGTAAGCAAAACAATACGAAGTAGTGGTTCTGGAGCAGTAATTAGCAATAATTTAATTTTAACCAATGCTCATGTTGTAGCAAATGCCACCTTTTTAGAGGTGCAAAAATTTAATAGCGCAAAACGCTATATTGCAAAAGTTGTAGCTGTTTCGCACGAGCGAGATTTAGCTTTAATTACAACAGAAGATAAAAGCTTTTTTAAAAACATTAAACCGCTAAAAATTGGTTCACTCCCGCAAGTTGAAGATAAAATTAAAGTTTATGGCTATCCAATGGGTGGAAAAACACTTAGTGTTACTTCTGGAATAGTCTCAAGAATCGAGCATCAGCGCTATGTTCATAGTGGGGAAAGTTTGCTTGCTATTCAAGTTGATGCAGCAATTAATCCAGGTAACAGCGGTGGTCCAGCCATTAAAGATGGCAAAATTATTGGCGTTGTTATGCAAGGAATGAGCTTTAGTCAAAATATTGGTTATTTGGTTCCATCACTTGTAATAAAACACTTTTTAAAAGATTTTAGCGATGGCAAAATTGATGGAGTGCCAGAGCTTCATATTTTTATCTCACGCCTTGAAAATCCAGCAATTAAGCGCTATTATGGGTTGAGTAAAGAGCAAACAGGAATTTTAGTTAATGATGTGATGCCTCTTGGCAATAGTTTTGGCTACTTAAAAGAAAATGATATTATCTTAAGCATTGATGGTATGAAGGTGCAAGATGATGGCACTGTAGAATTTAGAAAAAATGAATTTACTTTAGCAAAATATGCTGTTGATTTGCACCAAATGGGAGAGAAGGTTCATTTAACTATATGGCGAAATAAAAAAGAACAAAACATCACCATTCCTTTAGTTAAATCAAATGATAAAGTTTGGCTTGTTCAATCATATATCTATGATAAAGACCCTACCTATTTTATTTATGATGGATATGTTTTCTCACCACTGGTAGAAAATATTATCGATACAGGAGCAAAAAAAGATTGCACCCTTGTTAATTATTTAGACAAAGTAGCAACAAAAGAGAAACAAGAACAAGTTATAATGCTTGGTGTTTTGCCAGATAGAAGCAACAGAG
Organism: Campylobacteraceae bacterium; assembly: GCA_027036015.1. Classification (GTDB taxonomy): domain Bacteria; phylum Campylobacterota; class Campylobacteria; order Campylobacterales; family Sulfurovaceae; genus JAADEQ01. The sequence continues at coordinate 7,318 of JALVTH010000056.1, read as the reverse complement.
GCAATCAAGCGTTAAGAAACTTTTTAGTTGATAAAATCAATGGCAAAGCAATTAAAAACTTTAAAGATTTTTTTACAATTTTAAGTTCGCAAAAAGATGGCTTTGTAGTGTTAGAAAATAATTTTACTAAGAAAAAAATTGTTATTGATGTAAAAGAAGCAAAAGAGCGAAATGATGCAATTTTACAAATGTACAATATTCAATATGATCGTTCAAAAGATCTGCGCTAAATTTGCTTTGATTTAATGAAATTAAGTTATAATGATTGGATAATTTTATTGGAGGAGATGCAAATGAAAAAACTAAGCTTTATTGTTGCAACTACTATAAGCTTGATGGCAGGTAAAAATGTTGCTCCAGTAGTAAGCACACCAACACCAGTGCCAGCGCCAGCACCAGCACCAATTCTTAGCTCAGATGCAATCGATTTAAAATTAAGCACATTAGGTGTTGGCGTTGATTATGAGCATATGTTTAACAAAAAATTTGGTCTACGTTTTAATATAAATGGATTTCGATTAACAAAAAATAAAGTGTATGACGATATTAAATATCATGCTAAATTAAAGCTTTTTAGTGCTGGAATTTTGGCTGATTACCATCCATGGGGCGGTATATTTAGAATAAGTACTGGAGCTTATTATAATAAAAATAAAATTACTGGTACTGCAAAACCTAATAAAAGCGTAACAATTGGTAATACTATTTATACACCAGATCAAATTGGACAAGTTAATGCAAAAATTGATTTTAAAAAGTTTGCTCCATATCTTGGAATTGGATGGAGTTCAGTTGAGCATGATGGCTGGCACTTTGTTGCAGATATTGGGGTAATGTTTAGCGGTAAACCAAGAGTTCATATCAAAGCAAAAGCAAAACCTGCATTTTCAAGTTTGCAAAGCCAACTTGATCAAGATGCCAAAAAAGAAGAACGAAACGTTTATCACGATGTAAAAAAATATAAATTTTGGCCTGTTATTGCAATTGGTATTCAAAAAAGATTTTAAAAACTTCCTTTTTACGAAACTTTGTTTAAGTTAAATTCACTACAATGGGTCAAAAAAAGGAGTTTGACCCATGAGTGAATTTTTCTCTCACTATAGCTTTATTCTTATCTTTTTGCATGTAATCTCTGGTGTTATTTGGGTTGGCGGAATGATTGCAATACGAATTGCAGTGCATCCTACTTTACAAACAATCCAAGATCCAAAACAAAAACTTGAAAAAACATTAATGATTGTTGGAAGACTTTTTAACTTAGTTATTCCTTTTATTCTTTTTTTAATTATTACTGGAGTTATTTTTGAATTAGCTCTTGGCTTAAATAAAGGTTCAACTGCAATTTATGTGCATATTAAAGAGGCAATTTGGACAATTATGACTATAAATTTTATCTATATGTATAGCAAACGCCTTAAAGCAAAAAAACTCTTTTTACAAGGTCACACCAAAGAAGCTGCAGCTAAAATGAAAAATATTCCAAATTTCTTCTTGCCACTTAATATATTTTTAGGAGTTGTTGCAATTGGAATTGGAGTAATCTTGCGTGGATTTTAATTAATCAAAGCCTTGATACTTTTGCTTTTTATATTTGAGTGAGTTTCGCATTCTTTGCAAGCGATTAAGGTTGCTCGCTTGCAATGCTTTTATCTTATCAAACTCTTCTTGATTAAATGTTTCATTAAGTACTGTTTCTCGATAAAGAGCTTCAATATATTCTTTCATTCTTTTAAAATGGTCACTGCTAATAATAACATCACCAAATTCATCAAGCTCTTGTTTGAGTTCTTGAAATTTTTTTTGATAATCTTCAAGCAAACTCTTTTCATCTTTAAAAAAACGATACAAATGCCTTGTGCACTTATTAAGCAAATTAATATATTTTTGGCGTCGATACCGCTCGATTTGTTTTTTGCTATATTGTCTAATCATGAATAATTATTGGGGTTCCAACTCGTACACTGCCCCATAGCCAATCTAAATCTTTATTTGTAAGAGCAATACATCCATTTGTCCAATCATGAGCTAACGTATAGCTATCTCCATGCCCATCTGCATTCCAATGAGGCTGTCCATGAATGGTAATCATTCCTCCAGGATTTACTCCAAGTTTAGCAGCCCTTGCACGATCTGCGGCATTTGGATATGAAATTGTCATTGCACGATATTTAATTGGATGACATCTTTTATCTAAAATTGTATAACTTCCTCTTGGAGTTCTCAAATCACCCTCTCGCATCTTTTGCCCTTGAAAGGTATTGGCTCCAACAGAGACTGGAAAAGTTTTAATTACTTTACCATTTTTATAAACATACATTTTATGTTCACTCAAATCTACTTCCAATTTATCAGCGGCTCTACTTGGATCAAACTTTGCCATAGGTTTATTTGCGCAATCAGCTGGTGTATAGTAGCCTCCTACAACTCCGGTTGGAACTTTTGGACCACATCCACTCATAAAAATTCCAACTCCTAAAGCTGTGATGAATATTTTTTTCATAACTCAAAACCCTTTTTGACGCATTTTTTGCATAATTATAACAAAACTTATCTACTTTTCACATAAAATTTTTAGTTTAAGCTTACTTTCAGGTATCAATTTCCTTATTTTTATATAATATAAAAAAGGAGGCAAAGTGCAAAAAATCTGTTTTTATAAACTCCTCCAATGCAATGCAAATTTGCAATGTATTTTAGATATATTAAACAAATTTTGCTTTAGAGGGTATGATTTTACATTAGATGAAATTGGCAAAATTTTGCATATGAGCAAAGAAAGAGTTAGACAAATTGAACAAACTGCCCTCAAAAAAATCAGACATCCAAAACTTTTAAGAAAGCTTTATGAATATAAAGGAGTTTAAATGCAAAAAAATCAAAATTGCTATCAAGAGTATGAATATACTCTCAGTGAAATTGCAAACAAACTGAACATATCAAGAGAAAGAGCCAGACAAACACTTTTGGTAGCGCTTAAAAAGTTAAAAACACGCCACAAAGAAAAACTTTTAGAACTTTTAGAAACTCTAAAAGAGTTGCAACACTAAAGGAGAAATATGATTATACACGATAAAGAAAGCTTTTGTAAAAAAGTAGGCTACATTCACAATATAGCACCTTGTCTAAGAAAATTACGCTTTTACGAAAAATATGGAATAAGAGAGTATTTAAAATATTTTCGTGATTATGATTTTGTCTTAGGAAGCGAACTGCTTTTAAAAAAAGCAATCCAAGAGTATGGAAGCGATAAAGAGAAAGAAATTTTTGAAGATACACGCCAAAGACTTAGCCGAAAACCTGGGCATATCTTTGTTGAAACTGGTTTTAAAAGAGCAAATCAAACTCTTTTTTCTTTAGCCGTTATGGAAGGAGTTAGAAATATTTTTATTAATCGTGAAGATTTTGACTCAAAAGAAGATGAATTAAACTTCATCCAAAATTTTGTTAAAAAACACTATCAAAAAAATAATGGAAAACTCAAATTATGGGGTAAAATAAAATACTATGTTTACTCAAGCCAATGGTTTGAAAAAGTCTTACTCTTGGATGTAAATGGCAATGTTTTTAAAAAGCTTGAGTGTTATACTCCAAACATATCCTGTATTGATATATAAATATAGGCACATCCGTGCCTAAAATTATAGCTCATCATCAAATATATGCATTAAAATATTGTTAATATGACTTATCTCTTCTTTTGTTAGTTTTGTTAAAACTCCTTTTTCTTTTATAATTCTATTTGCACTTATTAAACCAATTGCTTGGCAAACAACTTCACTAGTTTTTGGAAGATTATCTCTTTTTTCAATTTTATAACGATAAATCCCACCATAAAGCCTTGAACTCAGTGGCAAAACTATAAGACTATGATAAATTCCAAGCGTTACAGCACGATTGAGCAAGTTATTTTGCCAAATTAACACAGGTCTTATTTTGCCAGCCCCATTTGGATTTAAATTTGCAAACCAAATCTCACCTTTAAAAATTGCTACACCTTCCAAATTTGACTTTAAAGATTCATCATTTAAAGCTTCAAGATAAGCTTTTTTTTGAGTTTTTGGTCTGGTAATAAAAATAGACTTATTCTTAAGCAACCAGTTTTTATACTCCTTATCTTGCACTTTTTCAATAGCTTGAAAAAACTGCTCTTGGCGGCTTTTTTTCATTGCCCACCTCCTTAATTTATGCTATTATACCCTATAAAAAAGGAAAAGTGATGCTACAAATAACTCAAGGTGATATTACCACTTTAGATGTTGAATGTATCGTAAATGCGGCAAATCCATCTTTGCTGGGTGGAGGAGGCGTTGATGGAGCAATTCATAAAGCAGCTGGTCCTAAGCTTTTGCAAGAATGCAAAAAACTTGGTGGGGCAAAAAGAGGCGAAGCTAAAATAACACACGGGTATGAACTCAAAGCAAAGTGGATTATTCATACAGTAGGTCCCATTTATCAAGGAGGAAACCATAATGAAGATGTTATCTTACAAAGATGTTATGAAAATAGTCTTTGCTTAGCAAGAAGTTACGGCATTAAAAGCATAGCTTTTCCTTCAATAAGCACTGGAGTTTATCAATATCCAATCCAAAAAGCTTCTTTCGTGGCTCTTCAAACAATAACTTGGTTTTTACAAAAATGCAGTTTTTATGAAATGAAAGTTATTTGTATTTTACATTCTCAAAAAGATTATGAAATCTATATACAAAATGCAAAAAAATTAGGAATAAATTTTACAACTTAAATATAGTTATTGTTTAATATAATATTTTTAAACATTGAAAAAGGAGAAAAAATGCCATTATCAAGAAAAGTAAAACTTGTATGTTCTAAATGCGGCTACAGCAAAAGCGTGTTGGTAGGAGATGCTATTAATCCAAGCAAATTAATACAAAAATGCCCAAAATGCGGCTCTTTAATGTTACCTTCAAATAAAATGGAGTCTTTTTCTGTTTTTGATAAAATCAAAAAATTTTTTAAAAAGTAAAAAAATAAGTTCTTTTAAAAATAATCTTCACTCTCTTCTTTACAATAAACTTGATTCTGTTTTTAATAACATTTTGTGCTTACGTATGCATCAAAATAAAGCCTAAATTTAACTTTTTATCTTTATGGGAAATAGCTACCCCTACCCTCTGCTATGCTCACTCCATTTGCATAAACAACGCCAAAGTAAAGTTACAAAGGCAAAGCATTTTATTTTTGCTTAATGCTTCTACAAACTATATTCTATAAAAAATTGGCTCTAACTTTTTCTCTTGGAAATGGGACTTTAGTCCCATTACTTTAATATTATTTATACAAGTTTATTGGTGAGACTAAAGTCTCACTTCCAAAGCTCTTAGCTTACTTTATACCAATTCCAATACGATTATAAAGTTTTCCAACAAAGGCTATAAAATCAATGTTTTATAATTTTCTATTATTCATTTTCAATTTTCAATTGGTTTAAATTTCCATTAAAACAGCTTTTGACTTTGTAAGCAAAAAACTCAACACTTAAAGCTCAAAGCTCTTAGCTTCTCATAGTTGGGGCTCTACACATACACCTACTTTTTCCAACTTTTTAAAACCTTATTTTAGCCAAATTGGCCATTTTTGTCAAAAAAAAGTTCGAAAATCGTTTTAAAAAACAAATTTTCAATTAAATCTAGCAATATACTAGCAAAAACACTCCAAAATATGGAGTATATAACAATTTACTAAGCGAAATACTCCCAAAAACTCTCTACTTTTATATCACCACTTCTTTCGCTTTGGTTATAGGTTAAAACAATCTTTTCATCAACTTCAAAAGGCAACTTTTTTAAAGCGTTAAACTCCCGTTTTTTATTTTGCTCGGTTAATTCATAACAAACTTGTATAGCAACTCTTTTATTATCTTTTTGGGCAATAAAATCGCACTCGAAGTTTTTATGGTAAAAATAAACTTTAAAGCCTTGTTTTAAAAGTTCGGTAAAAACCAGATTCTCAAGAAGTTTGCCATAATTAGAAGAGAACCTAAAGCTTAAATGCAAAAAGCCATTATCACTAAAATAGATCTTCTTTTTGGCATTTTGCTGCTCTTTGAGCGAATATGAAAACTGTTTTAATTCATTGCATAAAAAACACTCTTCAAGATAAGAGATATACTCTTTGACGCTTTTGTCGTGAAGTCCCACAGATTTAGCCAAGGAGTTATATGAATAAAGAGAGCCTACGTTGCTTAAAAGATAAAAGCTTAACTCTTGAAAGCTTTTAACATCTCGTATTGCATGGTTTGCCACACCATCTTTAAGCAAAATCGTTTGATAGTAACTTTTTAAAATCTCATGCTTAAACGCTTCATCGCTTTCATAAACCTCCACAAATGAACCATATTGCATCATATCATCAAGCAGTTTTAATACTTTTGGTTGTTCTTTAATTAACTCCATATAATTAGTAATATTATTAATTTTTAGTATCTCTTTAAAGCTTAAAGGGTAAACTTGTAAAGATAAATAGCGCCCGCTTAAAAGCGTAGCCAAATCGCCATCAAGCAATGATGAATTTGAACCTGTTACAAAAATTTTTACAAACAATTCGCTATCGTAAGCACTTTTTACAAAACGCTCCCACCCTTGAATATTTTGCACTTCATCTAAAAATAGATATTTTATCTCTTTTTGTGTGAGTTTTTTAGCTTCAGTAATAATTTCATAAAATTTGCTTGCATCTTTTTGATAAGGAATAAAAAATGGGTCATCAAGATTGAGATAAAGTATCTCCAAAGGATCAACAATTTTACTAAGATAATTTATGAGCAATTTAAAAAGAGTTGATTTTCCACTGCGTCTTATACCTTGAATAACCTGTATATGCTTTGTTTGCAAATTTCGCACAAGTGTATGAAAAACATCGCGCTCATAAAGGTTTTGATAGGGCTTGCTCCAGTGTTTATTTTGCGAAATTAAAACATTTTTCATATTATAATCCTTAAAATAACTACATTTTACATATTATAATACGAAAAATTATAGTTTTGCTTAAAACTGCTTATACTTTTGCAACTTCTTGAAAATTAGCATAACAAAAATAGGGAATAAAACTTACCTTTTTTTGTTTTGATAGGCTCAAAAGAACTACCCCCTACCCTCTGCTATGCTCACTCCATTTGCATAAACAACGCCAAAGCAAAGCTACAAAGGCAAAGCATTTTATTTTTGCTTAATACTTCTACAAACTATATTCTATAAAAAATTGGCTCTAACTTTTTCTCTTGGAAATGGGACTTTAGTCCCATTACTTTAATATTATTTATACAAGTTTATTGGTGAGACTAAAGTCTCACTTCCAAAGC